>VBOK01000229.1 GCA_005877565.1 Nitrospirota bacterium | reverse complement strand
AATCGTTATTCGTAAGCCATCATTCCGTTTAACGTATAACGTTTAACGATTAACGTCCTCTAAGGATTGATCACGATAAACAGAGAATTACCCTGGCGGTTCACCAGAAGGACCGCGTTCTCGTCCTTCTTGATCTTGGCCGACGCCGCCTCGTAGTCCTTCAACCCGGTGATCGTCTGGCGGTTGATCTCCTGGATCACGTCCCCGCGCTGCAAGCCGGCCTGCTCTGCCGCACTCCCGGCCTGCACGTGGGCGACTACCACGCCGGCCGTCTTCGGCCCGATGTTGAGCTGCGCCCGGGTCTCTTCATCAATCGCCCTGACGCGCAGATCGGACAGGACGTTCAGGGGCGCCTTGCGCACTTCCCCCGCTTCCGGCGCCGCGGAGCCGGGCTCAATGCCACGCGCCAGCATGGCGTCGGAAGGACGCTCGCCGATGTGGATCGTGAGCAGCTTCTCCTGGCCGTCCCGGATCACCTTGACCGAGACTTTCGTGCCCACCGGCGTCTGGGCGACGCGGTTCCGCAACTCGCTGACGGTCTGCACTTCCTTGCCGTCGAACTCTACGATCACGTCGCCGCGCTGGATGCCGGCTTTCAAGGCCGGTCCCTGCTCGTTCACGTCGCTGACCAGGGCGCCCTTCTGCTCCTTGACCTTGAAGGCCTTGGCCAGGTCCGGCGTGATCTCCTGGATGGCCACGCCCAGCCACCCGCGGACGACCTTTCCCATCTTGATGAGGCTCTCGGCGATGGGTTTGGCGAGCGAGACCGGCACGGCGAACCCGATGCCTTCGTTGCCGCCCGTGCGGGAGAAGATCGCGGTATTGATGCCGATAAGCTCCCCTTTGAGGTTCACCAGCGCGCCGCCGGAATTCCCCGGGTTGATGGATGCGTCGGTCTGGATGAAGTCCTCGTAGTCCGCGATGCCCACATTGCCGCGCCCCAGTGCGCTGATGATCCCCATCGTGACGGTCTGCGAAAGCCCGAAGGGACTGCCGACCGCCAGGACGATGTCGCCCACTTGGAGCTCGTCGTAGTTGCCCCACTTGAGATACGGCAGGTTCGTGGCTTCGATCTTGATGATCGCCAGATCGGTCTTCGGGTCCACGCCGATGACCTTGGCCGAATGTTCCTTCTTGTTCGACAGATAGACCTTGATGTCGGAGGCGCGATCGACCACGTGGTTGTTGGTCAAGATGTAGCCGTTCGGATCAATGATCACGCCGGAGCCCCCCGACATGTCAGGACGGGGCGGGCCGCCGAAGGGAGCACCTGGTTCAGGCTCCTCCTGCTCACCCGGAGGCTCAGCAAACGGACCGGGCCCACCGAACGGCCCCGGCGGCGGTCCGCCGAACGGACCCGGGCCGGGCCGACCGGGCGGGCCTTCATGATCTCTCCGCCGCGGGTCGCGGGGCCCCCGGACCCGCTCGCCCTGCGTGACCTGGATGTTCACGACCGCGGGCGTGACGGCCTTGACGATGGAAGAAAACCCTTGGGACAGTTGGGGCGGCACAGCGGCAGCCGTGCTGTCCTTCAACACCGGCGGGGCAAACACCAGCACCGCCACGACCACCCCTGCCAGCCCGCTGCCAATCAGAAAATTGAGCTTTGCCTTCATGGGTCAACCCTCAAATGAGCGCGATGATATGGTGGACTGTCGAACCTTTCAATCATACAGCAACCTGCCGAGCGTTTGCCACTGCCGACTAAGCGGAAAACTAAGGGGCCCGGCCCGCCGTGCGGCGGACCGGGCCCCTCGTTAGAACAAGAGGTAGGGGCACGGCACGCCGTGCCCCTACAGAAATCTTAGAACAGGACCGACCCCATCACATAGCCCCAGTTCTGACCCGAACCGGTCGAGGCCCCAGCACCACCCCCGTTGATATTGTTTCCATTGCTGGACCTCATGTAGTCACCCGCCCAGAAATGGCCCACGCCAATCTCAGCCTTGAACTTCTCTTTGAACGTCCGCCAGTAGTGGACGTCCAGTTCCCGGCCGATTGAAGACGCCGTGTTTGCGGCACCCGTCACTCCGTACACCGTTTGACTGGCCCGATACCAGTTGTCATGGTGGTTGGCTAACCGGAGAAGCACAACATTGACCTGCAATTTGCTGACTGCGTCTGGCTTCACGTCGAACACGCCCTGGTACGTAACCATGTTTCTCCACGAACCGAGATCCATCGCGCCAAATTTAAAGTGGTTCGTCGGGAAGAGGTTATCGAAGGTGCCGTTCTTGTGGCATGTCGCCGGGGCACAGTCGGTTCCCGACGCATAGTCGATCTCGATGCCGACCCGCGGCCTCATGGGAACCGGCTCGAAGGTGTAGCCGGCTCTAAAGGCTCCAGCCCACGCATTGATGTGGACGTCGTGGTTCTGGCCGGCATTGCCGCTGGCCATGCCTC
>VBOK01000232.1 GCA_005877565.1 Nitrospirota bacterium | reverse complement strand
AAGTTCTTCCTGTACACCCTGGCCGGCAGCCTGCTGCTCCTGGTCGCCATCATCGTGCTCTATTTCCAGGGCGGCCACACGTTCGACATCCTCGCGCTGAGCCGCGCGCAATACGGCGAGACGCTGCAGGCCTGGCTCTTCTGGGCCTTCTTCATCGCCTTCGCGGTCAAGGTCCCGATGTTCCCGCTCCACACCTGGTTGCCGGACGCGCACGTCGAGGCGCCCACCGCGGGCAGCGTGATCCTGGCCAGCATCCTCCTGAAGATGGGCGCCTACGGCTTCCTGCGCTTCAGCCTGCCGATGCTCCCCGAGGCCGTGGAGCGCTTCACGCCCATCGTCCTCGCGCTCTCCGTCGTCGCCATCCTGTACGGCGCCTACATGGCTCTCGCCCAGAGCGACTTCAAGAAGCTCATCGCCTACTCCAGCGTCAGCCACATGGGCTTCGTGACCCTGGGGATCTTCGTCCTCAACACCCAAGGCGTGGAAGGCGCCCTGCTCCAGATGCTCAACCACGGCATCACGACCGGAGGCCTGTTCCTCTGCGTGGGTTTGATCTACGAGCGGACACACAGCCGCATGCTCGCGGACAACGGCGGGCTGGCGAAGCCGATGCCGCGGTACGCCACCTGCCTGGTGATTTTTGCGCTCTCCTCGCTCGCGCTCCCCGGCACGAACAGTTTCATCGGCGAGTTCCTGGTGCTCGTGGGTAGCTTCCTCTTCAACAAAGCCATCGCGGCGCTGGCGGCGCTGGGGGTCATCCTGGCGGCGGTGTACCTCCTCTGGATGGTCCAGCGGGTCGCCTTCGGCGTGCCGACCGAAAAGACCGCCCGAGTCACCGACCTCAACTGGTGCGAGATGGCCACGCTCGTGCCCCTGATCGTCCTCATCTTCTGGATCGGTGTCTTCCCCAATCCTTTCCTGACGCCCATGCATGCCAGCATCGCCCATACGTTCGACGTGATGGCTCGGGGCCCGCAGACGGTGCCGACTGCGGCCAGCGCTCTGAGTGCCGTGTCGGGAGCCCTGCCATGACTGTGGTCTCCACCGCCGATCTGATGGCGATCCTCCCGGAACTGCTGGTCATGACAGGGGGCTGCCTGCTGCTGGTGCTGGACCCCTTGACCCCCCAGCACCGCAAGGACTGGCTCACGTACCTGAGCCTGGCCACCTTGGGAGCTGCCTTTGTGGTGGGTTACTGGTTTACGGGCGCGCCGCGCCCGGCCTTCAGCGGCCTGTATGTCCTGGACGCGTACGGGACCTTCTGGAAGCTGCTGCTGATCGGGATCTCCGCGCTCATCATCCTGCTGGCCAAGGCGCACTTGAAGCTGGAGGAGATCGACCGGCCGGAATTCTACGCCTTCATCCTGCTCTCGCTCTCCGGCATGATGGTGATGGTGTCGGGCGCCGACCTGCTGGTGATCTATCTCGGGCTCGAACTGATGTCGCTCTGCCTGTATGTGATGGCCGGCTTCAAGCGGTACGAGCTGCGCCCGCTGGAGGCCGCGGCCAAGTACTTCATCCTGGGCTCGTTCTCCTCCGGCATCCTGCTCTACGGCATCTCGCTGCTGTTCGGCCGCACCGGCAGCACCACCCTGGCCGGCATCCGCGAGGGGATCGCCAGCCTGCCGGCCGGCGATCCAATCCTGATGTTGGCGATGAGCCTGCTGGTGGTGGGCTTCGGCTTCAAGGTCGCGGCCGTCCCGTTCCACATGTGGACGCCGGATGTGTATGAGGGGTCGCCCACGTCGGTAACGGCCTACATGGCCGTGGCATCCAAGGCGGCCAGCTTCGCGGCCTTTGTGCGGGTGTTTCTGGGCGCGCTGGGCGGGCTCAAGGAGGACTGGCAGATGCTGCTCGTCGCCGTCTGCGTAGCCACCTTGATCCTGGGCAACGTCGTCGCGATCGTCCAGACCAACATCAAGCGCATGCTGGCCTACTCCAGCATCGCGCACGCGGGCTACGCGCTCATCGGCCTGGCCGTCGCCGACGCCTTCGGCACGGCCAGCGTGATGCTCTACCTCGCGATTTACGCGTTCATGACTCTCGGCGCCTTCACGGTGGTGACGATGCTGCGGCGGGGCGGGCTGGAAGGAGACGAGATCGACGATTTCACCGGCCTAGCGAAGCGGAACAAGTGGGCGGCCCTGGTCATGCTGCTCTTCATGATTTCGCTCACCGGCATCCCGCCGACGGGGGGCTTTATCGCCAAGTTTTATGTCTTCATGGCCGCGGTGAGCGCCGGCATGACCGCCCTGGCGGTGCTGGCGGTCATCTTCGCCGCCGTCTCGGCCTATTACTACCTTCACGTGGTCATGGTCATGTACATGCGGGACCCTGGCGAGACGGCCGGCACGCCCGGATACAATGTGCGTGTCGTGACATCGCCCGCCACCATTGCGGTGCTCTTGGTCGCGTCCGTCGCCGTCCTGATCCTCGGTGT
>VBOK01000218.1 GCA_005877565.1 Nitrospirota bacterium | reverse complement strand
TGGGGGTCGTCGTCCAGTTCGGCGGGCAGACCCCGCTGAAACTGGCCTTGCCGTTGGAGCGGGACGGTGTCCCCATCCTGGGCACGTCGCCGGATGCGATCGATCGCGCTGAGGACCGCGAGCGGTTCAAGACACTGCTGGAGAAGCTGGGCCTGAAGCAGCCGGCCAGCGGCACCGCGCGGTCGGTCGCCGAAGCCCTCGCCGTCGCAGCCTCGATCACCTATCCGGTGATGGTCCGCCCGTCCTATGTGCTGGGCGGCCGGGCCATGGAGATCATCTACGACGAGAAGAGCCTCAACGCTTACGTCGGCCAGGCGATCAAGGCCTCGGTGCAGCATCCAATCTTGATCGACAAGTACCTGGAGGACGCCATCGAGATCGACGTGGATGCCCTGTCCGACGGGCGGCAGGCGGTCATCGGCGGCATCATGGAGCACATCGAAGAGGCGGGCGTCCACTCCGGAGATTCGGCCTGCTCGCTGCCGCCCTATTCGCTCTCACCGGGGCTTGTGGAGGAGATCCGCCAACAGACGTTCGCCCTGGCACGCGAGCTTCGCGTGATCGGTTTGATGAACGTGCAGTTCGCGGTCAAGGACGGGGTCCTCTGCGTTCTGGAGGTGAACCCGCGCGCGTCGCGCACCGTCCCTTTCGTCAGCAAGGCGATCGGCGTGCCGCTGGCCAAACTCGCCATGCAGGTGATGATGGGACGGACGCTGGAGCAGATCGGCTTCACGGTCGAGCGGGCGCCGGTCCACATCTCCGTCAAGGAGGCCGTCTTCCCCTTCAACAAGTTTCCCAACACCGACGTACTGCTCGGTCCCGAGATGAAATCGACGGGCGAGGTCATGGGTCTCGCCGACGATTTCGGCTCTGCCTTCCTGAAATCGCAGAGCGCCGCCGGCTCCACCCTGCCCATGAGCGGACGGGTATTCATCAGCGTGAAGGATAAGGACAAGCCGGCGACTGTGCCACTGGCCCGCCGGTTCCTGGAACTCGGGTTCACTGTCTGAGCAACACGCGGGACGGCCGACTTCCTGGCCCAGCACGAGGTCAAGAACGTGGAGACCGTGAACAAGGTAACCGAGGGCCGCCGCCCCCACATCGTGGACCACATCAAGAACGGGGAGGTCGCCCTCGTCATCAACACGGTAGGGGACAAAGTCTCTCAGATGGATTCCGCGTCGCTGCGCCGTGCTGCGCTGGTGCAGAACGTGCCCTATCAGACCACGATGGCCGGCGCCCGCGCAACCCTGATGGCCATCGAGGCGGGCCTGAAACGCAAGCTGACCGTCAAGCCCTTGCAGGAGTATTACGCGGTAGGAACAAAAGGATAGTGAGGAACGATGGCGAAGATACCGATTACGAAGAAAGGATACGCGGCGTTGCATGCCGAGCTCGAGCGGTTGAAGAAGATCGAGCGCCCCAAGAACATCAAGGAGATCGAGGAGGCGAGGGGCCACGGCGACCTGAGCGAGAACGCGGAATACCACGCCGCCAAGGAGCGCCAAAGCCACATCGACGTGCGGATCCGCGACCTGGAGCACAAGCTGGCGGAGGCGCAGATCATCGACACCTCGAACCTTTCAACTGAGAAGGTCGTCTTCGGCGTCACCGTCACGGTCAAAGACGTCCAAACTGAGAATGAGCAGCGCTACACGCTCGTCGGCCCGGACGAGGGCGACCTGAAAAACGGCAAAATCTCGGTCCAGTCACCGGTCGGGCGCGCCCTCATCGGCAAGCGGGTGGGGGAGACCGTCGAGGTCAAGACGCCGGCCAAAGTCGTGGAGTACGAAGTGCTCAACATCTGCTTCGAGGACATGTAGGGGCGGTTCGCGAACCGCCCTCCGGAGCCCAACATGGCACGGTCGCCGGACAGTTCTGAATCTGTCCCGCCGCCCATCATCACCCTGCTGACGGACTTCGGCGCCGCCGACGTCTTCGTCGGCAGCATGAAG
>VBOK01000040.1 GCA_005877565.1 Nitrospirota bacterium | reverse complement strand
TAAAAAGTTCAAAGAGACAAAGTTCAAGGCATCCGATGCTATCCATACAGACACCGGTACTGTTAGTGAGGCAGATTTGAAACCGGGCGCTAAGATCGTCATATTAAGGGGTGTGCTGCATAATCCACACTCATTTAAGGTTAAGGGCCCCTCTTCAGCAACCATCTTTAACATTGGCTTGCCGGAGAAGGGAAGCAAACTGGACAAGCCGCTGAAGCCAAATTCGCCGAAACCCGGCGAGTCGGTTTTTAGGATGCAGTGCGATCAACACGAGTTCATGCAGGTCTGGGCATTACCGGTGACCAATCCTTACTACGCCGTAGTAGGCGATGACGGGAAGTTTGAAATCAAGGATGTGCCGGCCGGCAAATACAAATTGGTGGCGTGGCATCCGGTGCTGAACAAGGGC
>VBOK01000039.1 GCA_005877565.1 Nitrospirota bacterium | reverse complement strand
ACTACTGGGAATGCAAGGTTCTGTTGACGGCGGTCAAGCTCGACGTCTTTGGCGCGCTGGCGGAAGAGGCTCGGACTGCTGCTGACGTATCCCGTCGCCTACAGACCGACCGCAAGGCTACAGAAATCCTCATGAACGCGCTCGCTTCGATCGGCCTTCTCCGGAAGAGCGGCGAGCAGTTTCTGAACGCGCCGGAAACCCAGGAGTACCTCGTGAAGGGCAGCCCAAAGTATGCCGGCCATCTGCTCTTGTTGCAGGAGGCCGAGTGGGACAACTGGGGCCGGCTCGAGTCGGTCCTTCGCACTGGGCGCTCCCCTGTGAAGGGACACATGTTTCAGGCGGATCCGCAGTTGGCGGAGAACGTGCTGCTGGTGCTCCACCACGTGGCCTTGCAGCATTCGCCGACGTTGGCCAAACAGATCGACCTCAGCCGCGCGCAGACCCTCTTGGATCTGGGGGGCGGTGCCGGGACATACGCGATGGCGTTCTGCCGGGCCTATCCGGTCCTGAGGGTAACCGTCTTTGACCTGCCGGAGACCCTGCGGACCACTGAGCGTCTGATCAAGGAGGCCGGGCTTGAAGGGCGCATCCGCCTCCTCCCGGGTGATTTTAACCGAGACGAATTGGGTGGGCCGTACGATGCGGTATTAATGTCCGACATCCTGCACTACCAGGATTCTGACGCCAATGCCGCCTTGGTTCGGAAAGCCCATCGGGCGCTGGCCCCTTCGGGCCGGCTCGTGATCAAGGACCGTTTTCTGGATGACGGGAGAACCAGCCCAGCCTGGACCGCCGTTTTTGCCGTGCATATCCTGGTCAATACCGAAAGGGGTCGGTGCTATACCATGACGGAAGCTGTCCAGTGGTTGAAAGACTCCGGGTTCACGTCGGTTGAGGAACTCGAACGTTCGACCCTAGTCCAGGGGGTCAAATGAAGGAACTCCTGACGCGACCTGGTTTCATAGGAACGGCAGCGACGTTGGGAGCGGACCTCAGCCAGGTCATGGCTATGCTGTTCACCGGATTGTTCATCATCGGCTGGGTCCAGGCGAGAAAGAAGATGGGCAACGTGCACCACTGGCTCGTCCTTGGCGGCATGGTCGCGATGCTCGGGTTTTTCACCAGCTACTACCTGTTCCGCCAACTTGGGGTCCTGGCGTTCGAGGGCCGGACCGGGTTCGGTGGCTCAGACTTCATGTACTACAAGGTCTTCCTGCCGCTCCTGACCTTTCACATCAGCCTGGTCATCGTCGGTCTGATCATGGCGATCTACATGCTCATTCTCGGATTCCGAGCGCAGCAACTTGTCGCAGGCAAACGGGAACTCAGGCCCGGCGAGCTCAAAGTCAGGCAAGAGAAATTAACCACGGTGTTTGTGGTCAGCGGGGCCGTGCTACTCGTGTTGTACGTGATCAGCGGGCTCCTGTTTGGGACTGGGTTTACACTCCGGCGATCCATCGTGTACGTCGCCGGCCTGCTCGTCGTCGGATTGGTGTTGGGGGCGGAGAAGACCATCGAACGGTTCTGGCCTGATGGAGGGAAGCGCCACCGGGCGTTGGGCCGCTTCACGATGGTGATCTATTGCATCCTGTTCGTGACCGGCAGTGTCACGTACACGATGCTGTATATCCTGTATCCCGGCAAAATCGGTTGAGGCTGGTTTCCCATGAAGGCGCGGTGTTGTTGCGGGGCTTTGCTGGAAGCGAAAGCGCTGGAGGAGGAATCACCGCTCAGCTACCACCTTCACCTTGGCTGCACGGCTTGTGCGAACTGGGTGACGGCGTCAGGTCGATTGGAGGAGATCACGCAGCTGGTGGAGCGAACCTTGTGGTCCAACGAGGGACGTCATGAGTTGGACCGGCTGCCTCCCTACATTGAGCTGTTGGTCCGCGAGGAAGTGGAGTCCTACGCGGCCCAGGCAGGATGCCGCGTCATTACGGTGGCTGTGTTTCACGAGGCCCGCAACCGGGGGAGAGTGGCCTGGGCGCCGGCGGCGAAGGACCGCCTGGCCAATATCCCGCCTCAAATCCGCTCCATGGCGAAGGTGGAGATCGAGCGGATGGCGATTGAACAGGGCCTGTCGGAGGTCACGGAGGCGTTGATGGATGAAGCGAAGGCCAAGTTCCTGGGGATGAGGGGAAGGCCATAGGCTGGGACATGCTGCACCGGATGACGATGCGGGTCGTGCCGGCCCTGACCGTGGCCGTCACGGAAGAGGGCTTCCGCAGCCGCAAGCGGCTTGTGATGGTGGTCCCAGGGCTCGTCTCGTTTGCTCTCTACCGGGGCCTCAAGGTCATGGCCTGGCATGAAGACATCGTTGCCCTGTTGTGTGCAAGCGGCCTGTTCTCCAGCCTGGTCGCCCTTGCCGCTTATGCGTATGGCCGTGAGCGTCGGCTCGCGGATGTGCTCCGCGACGACGACCTCCACACACAGGCCTGGGTGGCCTTGAGGATCGGATTCCTGTACGCGGTGCAGCTCTCCTTGATGGTCTTGGCCCTGCTGAAAGTGGGCACCTACGATTATCATGACCATCCTGACGGGCCGGCCATGATGGCGTTGATCATCGCCTCGATGTCGGTGGCGCGTGATGCGTTCGAGATCGGACACATACGCTTGCTGCAACAGCAGGGCCAGCCTTTCGTCACCTTTCCAGACGGCAAGGCCCTGTGGAAGCTGGTCACCGGCCGTGTGGATCTCTGGGCGATGCGGGTTGCCGTCGCGACTGTGGGAGTCGGCCTTGTGTATCTCGCCCTGACCATGCTGATGTCGGCGGCAACGACGGATCTTGGACAGTTGATCGTCATCGGGGTGCTGGCCGGGGCGGCCTGCACACTGGCCTTTGTGCAAGGGCTCCACCCGTCGTTGAGGACGTGGGAGGGGCTCACGCGATACTCGTGGCGAGAACTGCTCCGCTTTTTCCTGTGGCCGGGAATGGCTTTCGGATGGACGTATTATCTCATCGCAGACGGAACGATTAGCTTTCTGTTAGCCGTTCCCGACCCGCCGGTCTGGGCCCGGCTCCTTGTCACTGCAGGCACAGCCGGCCTCTTGAGCCTGTACGGCTATTACATGGGACGTTCTCGGTGGCGGGAGGAGACGCTTCATGCTACAATTCCGGCGTCTTTGCTGCGGTGCCCCTTTATCTCAAGCATCCTGGCCTCCAAGAAAGCCTGACATGCTCGCACTTTTCTTGTTATCCTTCCTGCTCAGCGGGAGCGTTGGAGGAGACCTGGCGCTAGCCCTGGAAGGCGGCGCCTCCAGCAGTCTCGCGGAGCCTTACGAACTCGAGCCTCCCATACAGGCTCCTCCCGGTACCGACATCTACTATGGCACGCCGGGTAGGCCAGCGAGCGAACCAGCTCCCCGTCTTACTGCGGCCGACTATCCCCGCTATGCGAAAGTGAACAATCGGCTCGCCATTTGGGTGGTGACCCAACAGCACACGTACTTCGGCGGGTTTGTGCTGGCCTTGCCGATCTTCTGTCTCATCATTGAGGTGATGGGGCTGCTGACCCGTGATCCTGTCGCAGCCGTCCGGTACGACCGGCTTGCGCGCGACTTCCTACGCATCAGCCTGATTGCGTTTTCCATTTCGTCGTTGCTGGGGGTCACCCTCGTGGCTGCCCTGCTGGCGTTCTACCCCACGTTCTTCCGCTATATCACCGGGGTCTTCAAGTCGATGATGGGCATCTACGCCGCGGTTTTCCTGGCCGAGAGTTGGGCGCTGTACCTGTACTACTATTCGTGGGATCGGCTGAGCAAAAGCGGGTACAAGTGGTTTCACGCTGCCATCGGGGTGGTCGTGAATGTCTGCGGGACCCTGCTGCTCTTCCTTGCGAATTCGTGGGTGTCCTTCATGATGTCGCCGGCCGGCGTGGATCAGGCCGGCCGGTTCCTCGGAAATTCCTGGCACACCCTCCACACCGCCTTGTGGAATCCCTTCAATGTGCACCGGTTTTTGGCCGACATGATGACCGGCGGGGCCGTGGTCTTGGGGTACTCGGCCTTCCGTTTCCTCACGGCGAAGAGCCAGGACCAGAAAGGCTACTATGACTGGATGGGGCACGTATTCCTCTTCATCACGATGGCGGCGTTAATCCCTATGCCGTTTGCCGGCTACTGGCTGATGCGGTCGGTCTATGAGTTCCGTCAGCAATTGGGCGTGACGATGATGGGCGGGATGCTGACCTGGATGTTCGTCCTCCAGGCGATCGCGGTCGGCGCGTTATTCATCGGCGCGAATTACTACCTCTGGCAGGGGATGGCGCGCATGCCGGGCTCGGAGCGGTACCACCGGTACATCAAGTATCTCCTCTATGGCCTCGTCATCAGCTTTTTGGTGTGGTTTACGCCCCACACGTTAGTGCTGACCTCAGAGGAAGCGAAGGACATTGGGGGGGCACAACACCCCGTGATCGGCAATTACGGTGTGATGTCGGCCAAAAATGGCGCGATCAATACGATGATCCTCCTGTCAGCGCTGAGCTATATTCTCTATAAACGGGCGAACAAGGTCATCACGGCGCCGTGGGCATGGACCGGAGACCTCGTTATCGGAACGGTCTTCTGCGGCGCGCTTGTGAACGTCCTTGGAGTATCGGTCTATGGATTCTACCTCCCCGCGAACGTTCGTGTCGGCCTTTCGCTGCCTCAAGCCCTGAGCACGCTCACGGCGTTGATCGTCGGCCTGCTCGTCAATCGGGCAATTTTGGAAAATGCGCACACTGTCGGGCCGATTGCATGGGGCAAGATGCCGGTCCGTGGTCAGGTAACCCTCTTTCTGTTGGGGATGGCGTTCACCTGGGTCATGGGTCTCATGGGCTTTATCCGATCCTCCGGACGGTTAGGATGGCATGTCCACGAGATCATGCGTGATGGGTCGCCCTGGGCCTTCACCCCAGGATTCGGGTTTGCGGCCGGCATGATCACGTTCAACATGGCGTTGTTCTGGATCTTGCTCTTGGGCGTGTTCTGGCTGAGCCAGCGTGGTCTCCGACAGGCCGAAGCAACGGAGTGGGCCTGGGCTGGGCGTGTTCAGTCCTGCGAAGGCTCGTTCAGCCCCGCAATGACGAAACAAGGGCTGCTTGGGGACGGGTGAGCCATCGATGCAGCTCACCCGCACCTTCCTCATCTTCCTCTCCGTGTTCTTGATCAATGGCGACGTCACGAACGGTCAAAGTGCCTCCACGAGCCTCCAAGTCCTTGAGGATTTTTCCAGGGCCGAACAGGATGGGTTTCCGGTCGGGTGGCAAGCGAGCCGGAACGAGTCTGTGACACGCACGGCCTATGTTGTCGCTCGAGACGGCGATCAGTCGGTGCTCAGCACGAAGGGCGTTGATGCACAAATGCGCATCTTCAAGCGCATGGCCTGGAATCCCAAGGAATACCCCATTGTCACGTGGCGATGGCGGTTGTCCAAGATTGCTCTTCGTGGTAAGAGCCGGGTTTCCCCAGAGATGCAGATCATTGCCGCCGTCTTTATCTCCTTGGACACGGACCTTCTGGTGATCCCTGTCTCTACCAAGTACGTGTGGTATGAGTACGGTTCAGTAGGAGCCTTGAAAGAAGGCGGGCTCTTTGGAGCCGCTGAAGTCGTTGTGCGGAGCGGAGAGCAGCCGATAGGACAGTGGGTGGACGAGCGCGTCAATGCCTATGCCGACTTTCTCAAGATTCACAATCACGAACCCGCTCCCACCGCATGGGGCGTCTCGCTTGTGACCGGGCCGGGGGTCGAGTTGGACTTCGGTCGGATCGCGATCGCCAAACAATAGGGATGGATCCGATGCACAGCATGACGAGTGGTTGGGGCGACGACGGCCGCATCACCGTTGACATGGTGCTGGGCGCGACGGTGTTCGGCGTGGTCGGGGCGGCGATTGGGTACTATTGGGGCACGACTGCGAGCATGGTGGTTGCGAGCGCCGTAGGCGTCGTGTTCGGCTTCCTGATTGGGCTGCTGGGGGGACGGCAGTTCTTCGTCAGCATCGTGTGCGGGGCCATATTAGGAGGAGGTCTTGCCTGGCTTGTCTCCGGAACGGGTGCGATGCCCCTCGGCGCTGCTTCCGGCGGAGCGGTGGGGGGCTTTCTCGGAGTGCAACTGGGGATGCTCATGGAGCTGCGCCAGCAATCGAAGGAGCCGCGTGAGCATGCACCGCCGCCTTCCGAAGGAGAGAGCCTTCGATGAAGGATAAATGGCTAACGATTGGGATCATCGCCACGTTCGGGGCGTTTTTTCTGATGATCGTCAGCATGATGACCTTGTCCCGACACTCGGCGAAGAACAAGGAACTCCTGGCGCGGGCCCCATCCACGCCCCAGCAGACCGTCTCGACTGCTACGGCGGACCTCAGCCTCTACAAAACGATTGTGGGAGATGACGGACGCGAGATGGTTGAAATCCCGGAAGGTCCTTTCAAGATGGGAAGCAATAATGGCGACTACGACGAAGCGCCGGAACACCAGGTCTACCTGGCCACCTTTTACATCGATAAGTATGAGGTCACGCAGGCTGAATACGACCGGTTCGTCAAAGCCACCAAGCGAGGCAAGCCCTTCGTCCCGGTCTTTGATGACGATATATCCAAGATCCTCAAACCGGAGCTGGCGGCGATGGGGATGTCGTGGTCTGATGCTGCCGCCTATTGCCAGTGGGCGGGCAAGCGTCTTCCGACAGAAGCCGAATGGGAGAAGGCGGCCAAGGGAGAAGGGAATCGCCAGTATCCGTGGGGCGACACGCTGACGCCGATGCATGCCAACCTGGACGGCGAGGAGGACGGTTACAAGTACCTGGCTCCCCCGGGGAAATTTGAAGCGGGCAGGAGTCCTTACGGATTGTATGACATGGCGGGCAATGTCGCAGAGTGGGTCCATGACACCTACGACGACAAGTATTACTCCAAGAGCCCCTATCGCGATCCCAAAGGGCCGGAGGACGGACAGAACAAGGTGATCAGAGGAGGATCTTGGCGCGAGTCCCCGAACGGTGCCCGGGTCTCCAAGCGGTTTCAGGCGAAACTCTGGAGGACCGATGCGACTATTGGGTTTCGCTGCGCTAAGGGTGGGCCTTAACCTGAGTCGAATCTGACTTTTTCTCCGGCGGATCCATGCTGGATAAGCGGCTGAAGTGGGCATTCTTGGTGGTCGCGCTGATCTTCGCCGGCTTGCCCATTGCTGGAATCATTCTCGATATTCTCACCCCCCCCAACATCGAGGTCGAACAGCCAAGCAGTGAGGCGAAACCTGCTCGTGATACCACAACACCTGTTGAACCCGTGAAAGCGGACATGGTCTTCATTCCAGCGGGTGAGTTTCTGAGAGGGTATAACGGTGGGGGCTTCGATGAGAAGCCAGAAGGCCGGGTCATGCTCGATGCCTACTGGATCGATCGATATGAAGTGACGTACGGTGCCTATACGGCATTTGTGACAGCGACAGGCCATAGGAAGCCAGTCTCCCGCTATGTCAAGCACTTCGATAAATTGAGCGCCCCTACACAACCGGCCGTCTATGTCTCGTGGGAGGATGCCGACGCCTATTGTCGCTACCGTGGGGCGCGGCTCCCGACTGAGGCCGAATGGGAGAAAGCTGCCAGGGGATCCAACGGTCTCTTGTGGCCCTGGGGCAACCAGGACAAGCTAGGCGCGGCGAACACGGGCAACCCTGACCCTTACGAATTCCCGGCCCCTGTCGCAAGCTTTCCTGTGGATCAGAGCCCGTATGGGGTTTATGACATGGCGGGGAACGTCATGGAATGGGCGGCAGACTGGTACCAGGAAGATGCCTATCGAGACGCTTCGCCGAATCCCAAGGGCCTGCCGACTGGCAGTTTTAAGGTCATTAGGGGAGCATCGTGGGAAACAATTGGAAAGGAAACGAGGTTGACAATCCGTCTCAAAATGGTCCCAGATTTCAGAGATACGACGATTGGATTTCGATGCGCCAGGAGTAGTTCGGAAGGGCTACACCATAGGGATGATAAAACGAGCTAACCCTATAACAAATCAAAATAATAGATCAACAGGAACACGGCAAGAATAATGTTGACAACCATACCAGCCAAAACTATAATGTCGAACAATCTTGGGTCCTTGCCCATCGTGTGTGTCCCTGTGTAAAATGAAGCGGAATTTTGAGTAACATAAACCCTGATGGCTGTCAAGGGCGAAGGGAATTAGAAGTAACCACACCTAAGTTTATCGCAATTAACTAGCTTCCAAAGAGGGTTATCATGGCAGAAGCAGTATGGGAAGTACCTCATGTTAAGGAACCGGCGTGGAGGATTAGACTGGGGAAGGCTATATTCTGGACCACAGTCGCCTTTGCTGTTTGGTTTTTCTATTGGTTTAATGCGATTCAGTGTCCGTGCTGATTGAGAGTAGGCCGAGAAGCTTTACGTTCTTGGATTGGGGCGCCATGAAGATTCAAGGGCTGGATTATTTCTACCTGTTCCGTAAGTAAATAGGGTTAACGCCAGGCTCTATGTCTTGAGGGCCGCTATACTATAAAAGACACAGGAGTTGGTGAAAGTCAGTGCTAAGGAGGAAAGCCATGGCTACCATAACGAAGCAAGCCCGAAAGAAAATCTGGGCTTTCTTGGCGCTAGGGACATTTGTGGGGCTTCTGCTGTTGCCCTTGTTCCTGTCGCTTCCGGCTGGCGCAGGTGACACACCAGCTCCGGCGGCTTCGACCGACGCGAAGCCTGTCGAGAAGTCCCGGGATGTCTGGTACAAAACGGAAGGGCCGGTGATTGGGGCGCCTGCGCCGAAGACGACCGACAGCGCGAAGGACTACCCGCGGTACAACTTTGAGAGTCGGGTCATACTGTGGGTGGCCCTTCAGCAACATCTCTATTATGGAAGTTTTGTGTTGGCGGTCCCGATCTTCTGCATGATCGTGGAGTATCTGGGGGTCATCACCAAGGACAAGGCTCTGTCCAGGAAATACGACCAACTCGCCTATGACTTCGTGAAGATCAGCCTGACAGCCTACTCGATCACCGCGCTCTTGGGTGGGATTGTCATCTTTACCTTCCTCACGCTCTACCCCACTTTCTTCGGGTATCTTTCCAGCATCTTCCGGCCGGTGATGGCTACCTACGCGCTGCTCTTTATAGCGGAGAGCGGCACGCTCTATATCTACTACTATGCCTGGGAGAGGATGAGAGAGGGGTTCCTGAAGTGGATCCACGTCGCCATGTCGGTGATTCTGAATGTGATCGGAACCGTCCTCATGATGCTCGCCAACTCCTGGATCGCCTTCATGCAGTCGCCGGCCGGCGTGGATGCTGACGGGCGGTATCTGGGCAACGTCTGGCACGTCATCCATACAACACTCTGGAATCCCATTAACGTGCATCGTCTTCTGGGAAATATGGCGTTCGGCGGCGGCGTGGTCGCGGCGTACGCGGCCTATCGCTTCCTGACTGCGAAGTCCGATGAGGAGCGGGCCCACTATGACTGGATGGGCTATGTGGCCATGTTCATCGGGATCTGCTTCTTGATCCCGCTCCCCTTCGCCGGTTACTGGCTCATGCGTGAAGTGTACGCGTACCGGCAGCAGATGGGGATCACACTGATGGGTGGCCTCCTGGCCTGGCTCTTCATCATCCAGGCGGTGATGATCGGCGCGCTCTTCCTGACCGCTAATTATTACCTCTGGCAGGGCATGGATCGGATGCCCGGGGCCGAGCGCTTCCAGAAGTACATCAAGTACATGGTGTTCGTGCTCATCATGTGCTTCATCGTCTGGCTGACGCCGCACACGATGGTCATGACCCCGGCTGAACTGAAGGCCATGGGTGGTCAACAGCATCCGGTGCTGGGGAACTACGGAGTCATGTCCGCCAAGAATGGGGCCATCAACACCATCATCACGACGACGGTGTTGAGCTTCATCATGTATCAGCGGGCGAACAAGATCCCGACGGTAAAATGGGCCCCTTACGGGAACGCCTTCCTGTTCGGGCTGTTCACGATGGCCTATGTCAACATCATCTGGCTGGCCATCTACGGATACTATATTCCGGCCAATGTGCGAGTAGGCCTCTCCGTGCCACAGGTGGCCTCGACCTTGTCGTGTCTGTTCATAGGAGTGATCCTTAACTCCATAATGTTGAAGGGAGCAAAGGATGTGGGACCGATTGTGTGGGGAAAGATTTCGGTCCGGGGGCAGTACGCCCTCATCATGCTGGCCACGTCCTTTACCTGGATGATGGGGCTCATGGGCTACATCCGGTCGTCCGTGCGGTTGTTCTGGCACGTCAATGAAATCATGCGGGACAACTCGCCGTGGGCCTTTACCCACACAATCGGGTTTGGCGCGAACATGATTTCGTTCAACGTGCTGTTCTTCTGGTTGACGATCCTGTTCGTGTTCTGGCTCGGTGCGTTAGGTGTCAGGAAGGCTCCGGCCACAGCCCCCGTTGGGCAGAAGGTTCCGGCCCCGGCTGGGAGCCGCTAAGTCTTAAAAGATCGAGTAGAATCGCTTAAATAGTGATTGAATAAGCTCCGCCGTGGGGGCAGTTTTCCCCTCACGGCGGACGTCGATGGAGGAATGAATGCCTACTGCGAAGGTGTTGGGTGGCATCACGGCGGCGATCATTTTGGGAGCCATCGTGACGATTTTTTACTTCCTGCCGGAATCAGGGGCTGCCCAGTTGATGCGGAAAGCGTTTCATCTTGGCTGGCCCGGTGGGTTAATCATTGTCAGCTTGATGTTGTATTTTCAATTCTGGCGAACGAACGATCCTCGCCGGGGCGAGCTCGTTTTCAAGAGCGTAATCGGACTGCTCGGTTACTCGATGCTCTTCATCGCGATTGCCAACTATGCCACGAACTTCAACGATGAGAGCCCGGGCGTCCCGGGCGAGCCGCGATTCCTGCCTGTTTCCCTCGTCATGTTTACGGTCGCGTGTTTTACCATGGCCATGTATTTCAAGGGAGTGCGGGTCCTGCTCCAGATCGGTGGCTTCATGTTCTTTGTGGCGGCCGGTCTGGCCGGCTTCGGAAACTGGCTGCCTCAGGTGAAAGCCGATCCGCCTCCGGTCGAGGAGAAAACGGCGGATGTCCGTCAAATGTCGGTGCAGGAACGCGCGGACCTTGGCGAGAAGATCATCTTCGGAGCCGTCGGGGCAAGCGGCACGCAAGGCGCCATTGGGAAAGGACAGTGCCCTCTCTGCCACGGCTTCCAGAAGGGTTTCCTGAGTGAGCGGGCGCCTAACCTCTTCGGAGTCCCAACGCGCGCTCTCGAACGGATCAAAGATCCTCGCTATAGCCAGGCCGACCCCAGCAAGCGAGACACGGTCCAGAAAGAGGCGTGTCCGGGGTGTGGGACGGCGAAGACGGCGGAGGAATATATCGCTGAATCGCACGTATGCCCTAACTGCTATGTGGTGGCGGGCTTCGGTGTGAAGGGGACGAATGATAGAGAGAGCCCCATGCCGGCGATCCACAAGCCGCCGATTGCGCTCAATTTCGACGAGTTCATCGCAGTCGACACGTGGCTCTTTGCGCGTGAAGGTCAGGATCCCCCGACGCCCGAAGAGATCGAGAATGCGTATAAGAAGTTCATTCCACAAGCAGAGTGGCCCAAGCCCGCAGGTGCTCCTGGGACAACTCCAGCAGGCCCGGTACCTGGTGCCCCCGTCGCGACGGGCGATGAGCCGGTCAACCAGATCTTCGTCAAGGCGTTGTGCTTCGCGTGCCACACCATTCCTGGCATCCAAGGAGCGGTCGGTGTTGTCGGGCCCAAGTTGGTGGAGGGAACAAACGCGCCCAAGCGGATCAAGGACCCGAATTATAAAGGCCATGCCACCACCACGCGGGAGTACATTATGGAGTCGATCCTGACGCCGAGCATGTACGTGGTGCCCGGCTTCCCGGACAACGTCATGCCGAAGGACTTCGGCAAGAAACTCACCGCCGCAGCGATCAACAAGGTCATTAATTACCTCTCACAATTGCAAGAAGGAAAGGAGCCGCCGAAGATCGAGTAGGCGGTAACAAAGGTCCTGATCTGACTGTGCACAAGATTTAGGAGATCAGACATGAGCGCATTATTCCCGAGATTTGTTGAGGGCTACATGCCCATGCAGATGCTAGGCGAAGTGGGGCTGCAAATAGTGCTGTTTATCTATATCTTCTATCTTCTCGACAAGAGGATGGGGATCAAGGTGAATAAGCTGGCGCAAGCCACGAGCCTGTTCATCTATTCGTTCCTCTATTTCAGGTATCGGATCTATCCGCCCCTGCCCTTCAGCGTCATAGCCATCTACGAAACCAATGTTCTGATTGGAATCTTCATGTGGGTGTCCTCCACGGAAACGTCCTGGCAGGACTTCCGCAGACCTTTGATTGCTGTCGCGGATGGCATGACCCCGACGACACGGATCACCCGGGCAGTCTCTGTTGTGTTGTTGCCCTTCCTGGTTGGCT
>VBOK01000038.1 GCA_005877565.1 Nitrospirota bacterium | reverse complement strand
TCGGACGCGCCCTACCTGGACTGCGTGTACAAGCTCCAGGAATATGCGGGTCGCGCCTCCCGCAAGCGCTCCGAAGGCAAGGCGACCTGGCCTGGACGCAAGCAGGTGTACCGTCATGACGGGGCGGGTGGACGCATGGCCTATGACGTGCTGACGCTCGCCGATGATCCTCAGGACGGCACGGCGCTGATCCATCCCGTCATGTTGGAGGGCCGGCGTCTGGCGCCCACGCCCTCGCTGGCCGACGTCCGCGCTCGCGTCGCCGAAGAGCTGGCGCGCTTGCCGGAGCACTTATGGCGGCTGCAGGACAGTCCGCCGTACCAGGTTCGGGTCTCCCAGGCCCTGCGCGACCTGGCCAAGGCCTGCGATGAACGCCACTAA
>VBOK01000037.1 GCA_005877565.1 Nitrospirota bacterium | reverse complement strand
TTGAGCGGGCGGAGTCTTCGGGGCGGGCGCGGGGCTGGCCTGAAGCGAGTCCTTCAGCATCTGGATCGCCCGGTGGTCGTCTCCCGGGGTGGAGCCGAACCGGTCGCCCAGGACTTTGATCGCATGGTTGATGGCCTTGGTCATTTTTGCGATTTGCTCTTCGGGCGTCATTGAGAATTCTCCCGTGCAATGGTGGTGAACGGTTTCACGTGCAAGTCTGGCGACACGTCCGTAGATCCTCTGCAAGTTCGAGCCCTCTCTGGTAGCGCTTGCCCACCGCTTTGCACAGCGCCCTGTCGATAATGGCGACGCAGCAGGGCGGCAGGTCTGTCCGGATCTGGGCCGGTGGCCGGTGAGGCTTATGGGCGATTTGGTAGGTCAGAGAAGCAATGCTCTCGCCCTGGAATGGTCTCTCGCCGGTCAGCAACTCGTATAAGACTACTCCAAGCGAGAAAAGGTCCGAGCGGCCGTCCACCTTCTCTCCGACAAGCTGTTCCGGCGACATGTAGCTCGGCGTCCCGAGGATCACATCGGTTCGGGTCTTGGTGAAGGAGGTGATCCGGGCGATGCCGAAGTCCGTGATTTTGGCGATGCCGTCCTTCGTGAACATGATATTCGCCGGTTTGATGTCCCGGTGCACGACCCCCTGGCTATGAGCGTGGTCGAGGGCTTGGGCTACTGTGGTAACAAGTTCCAGCACTCGCTTGATGGGCTTGAGATTCGCCTTGCGGCACCAGTCCTTCAGGGTGATCCCCTCCAGCACTTCCATAGCGATGAATCCCAAGTCTTGCTCGTCCCCAGCGTCGAAAATCGTCACGATATTCGGATGCGATAAAAGCCCGACCGATTTGACTTCCCTGAAAAAGCGTCGCTTGATTTCCACCAACTCGCTTGGCTCATCCACCTCGTCGAACCGGATTGCTTTGAGCGCGACGAACCGCTGGATGGTGGGATCTTTGCCAAGATAGACCACGCTCGTCGATCCGCGGCCCAGCTCTCTGATGACCGCATATCGTCCCAGTTTGCGTCGCTGGTGGGAGGGGTCGATTCGAACAGTCCGGTCATGGCTTTCCTGTTGGAGATTACTTGGCTGCGCACGGCTGCTTGGCGGCGCCGGCAAAGGCACGGTTTTATCCGCCTCATCGGGGGGCTTCCTTGCGGGAGCGGATTCCTCCCGGGACTGCGCGGGTTCCTGCTGGATCGGCTCACCCTCGCTGGTCTGCATCAGCATTGCCGAGCTGCGCCTCAACGCCAGAATCAGCCACAAGGCCACGCTGATGCCCACAAGCAGAAAAATCAAATTGTAGATCATCCTATCCATCTCGGCCAAAAACGGACCAGCGAGCGTCCGAAGGACCCTGTGCCCGGCCAAGACAATGATCAGGGTGACCGACGGCGGGATGATGCGGCGCAGGAAGGAGGACCACTTCCCTTCCTTGGGAAGCTGGCTCACTGCCCGGTGGCCCAACAACAAGAACAACAAGAGGGTGAAGGCGTCGGCTGTGAATTCCGCCAGTTGAGAGCCTCGTACCTTGCTGTCACCGAGCGTCATCTCTTTGAACATCGGCATGTCGCCGAGCTCGGGCCCCAGCAGCCAAACTACGACAATGCCGATTCCGTAGAGCCAAACCCATCTCCAGGCTCTCACGACCAACCTCCGCTGCTTCAAAAAGTTTCAGGAATTTCAGTTAAAAAGCAAGCAAAATCTCATCAAGACCAGGAGGGCCCCCAAGCGCTTAGGAGAACCGATCCGCCACTACGGGCTGGCCCGTGCCCGCCCAGTAGCCGGCGCACATACGCGGCGTGCTGTGCCGGATCGCAAAGCGGCCGTCGGGCGCGAGGACGAGCGCGCCGGCCGCGCCAAAGCCCTCGACCTTCCGGATTCGCCGGTCCAGTTTCTCGAGCACCAGCCGGGCCGCGGTCGTCGGGCTCGTGCCCATCGCCATTCGGTCCGCGATCTCCTTGGCCATTGCGACCCTGATGATGCTCTCGCCCAGGCCGGTCATGGAAACGGCTCCGGCCTCGTCGTCCGCGTAGATCCCGCAGCCGATCAGGGGGCTGTCGCCCGCCCGGCCGGGCAGCATGAACGCGATGCCGCCGGTGGACGTGCTGGCCGCGAGCGTGCCCCTCCGGTCCAGCGCGACCGCGCCCACGGTCTCCTCTCCCAGCATCTGCCGGTAGAGCCGGAGCATCCGGCGCTGAGGCCCGGTGGCCGTCACGGCTTCGCGCGAGGTGTTCCGTCTTGCAGACGCGAGCGCCGAACGGCGGTGATTGGCGACTTGCCGTTCCAGCTTGAAGTGACGGGCGAAGCGCGTCGCGTGGGGACCGATCAAGAGGACGTGTGCGGTCTTCTCCATGACGAGCCTGGCCGCGCTGATCGGATGCCGCACCGCCTCGATGCCCGCCACCGCGCCGGCCTTCAGCGTGCGCCCTTCCATGAGGGCGGCGTCCATCCGTCGGACGCCGTCGAGTTGGAGATGCGCGCCGGTCCCGGCGTTGAAGTGGCCGGACGACTCCAGGAAGCGGGTCGTGGTTTCCACCGCGTCCAGGGCATGCCCTCCGCGCCGCAACACGGTGTAACCGCGGCTGAGCGCGTCGGCCAGACAGGCGAGTTGGGCCGGCGTCACGATGCGCGCGCCGGCGCCGCCGTGGGCCAGGATGACAGGAGTGTGAGGGAGGGTGCGGGAACGCCGGCGGCTGCTCACGCGGGCTTGTCGGCCGCCGCGGCGAGCCGGGCCCGATAGCGGGTGATGAGGTGCCGCTGCAGCCACATGCCACCGGCCACGAGCAGGACGACGATGATCACGACGGCGATCAAACGGCCGTCGCCGGCACTTTCCTTCACGTACACCTTGCCGTCGGCGCCTTTGACGACCTGAAGGTCTTTGTTGAACTTGTGCACGCGGCCGGTGGAATCGCCCAGGTTGAGCCATTCCTTGCAGAGCCGCACCGGATCTTGCTCGCCGAGGGGCCTGTACCAGGCCATGCGGAGGCAGATGTCACCGGCCGGATCGAAGAAGTCGCGCTCGGCGAAGATCTGGTCCAGGTCCACGCCGCTACCCCAGAGGACCAGCAGGAACAGCGCGTTGACTCCGACGATGAGGCAGACGGCCAGGCGGACGGTGTAGCGCCGGACCTGGTCCGCGATCCGCTGATCCGTGGCGGTCTGCACGACGACATCCGCTGCCATGGACATGCCCTACGCGACGATCTCCGTCCCGATGCCCTTGTCCGTAAAGATCTCTAACAAAATTGCGTGCGGCATGCGGCCGTCGATCACGTGCGTCTTTCTGACGCCGCCCTCGAGCGCGGTCAGGCACGCCTGCACCTTGGGCAGCATGCCTTCGCTGATCGTGCCCTTTTTCACCATGCGGGCCACGTCCTTGCGGGCCAGCGTCGAGACGAGCTTCCCATCCTCGTCCTTGATGCCCTTCACGTCCGTCAGGATCACCAGCTTCTCCGCCTGGAGGGCGCCGGCGATCGCTCCCGCCACCAGATCGGCGTTGATGTTGTACGTGCGCCCGTCCTTGCCGATACCCATCGGGGCGATGACGGGGATGGCGTTGGTGGCCTGGAGGTTCTTCAAGATGGAAGAGTCCACTGCCTGGACATCGCCGACGAATCCGTAGTCCTCGTCCTCGCCCCAGCCGCTGAGGTCTGCCCCCAGCTTCTTGGCCCATTCAGCTTTCGTGAAGGGTTTGGCTTGGATGAGCCCGCCATCCTTGCCGCTCAACCCGACGGCCTTGGCTCTGTGACGGCTGATCAACGACGCGATCTCCTTGTTGATGGTTCCTCCGAGGACCATCTCGACGATTTCCATCGTGGCTTCGTCGGTCACGCGGACTCCTTGGCGGAACTTGGGCTCGATGGACAGCCGCTTGAGCATCTTGTCAATCTGGGGGCCGCCTCCGTGTACGACAACCGGGTTGAGTCCGACGTACTTCATGAGCACGACGTCGGTGGCGAAGCCTTCTTTCAGCGCCGGGTCGGTCACGGCCTTGCCGCCGTACTTCAGCACGACGGTCTTGCCGGCAAAGGCCCGGATGTAGGGCAGGGCCTCCACCAGCACGTTTGCCTTCTTGATCAGCTCCTCCATCGGTCCTCCTACAGGATGTACCGGCTCAGATCGTCGTCCTTGATGATGTCCTTCAGGCGGCTTCGCACGACCTGGGCGTCGATCGTCAGCTTCCGCTCGGTCAGCTCCGGCGCTTCGAAGGAGATCTCTTCCAGCAACCGCTCCATGATCGTGAAGAGCCGGCGGGCGCCGATGCGTCAAGGGCTCCAGTTCGACCCGGATCGGGAAGCGGCCCTGCAACTCCGGGATCAGATCCGAGGGCTTGGCCACGTGAAACGCCCCGGCGGCGATGAACAGGATGTGGTCCGTCTTGACCGGCCCGTACTTGGTCGTGACGGTGGAGCCCTCGACGATCGGCAGAAGGTCGCGCTGGACGCCCTCGCGGGAGACATCCGGCCCGAGCGTCCGCTCGCGGCCGGCGTTCTTGTCGATCTCGTCCAGGAAGATGATGCCGTGCTGTTCCGTCTTGGCGACGGCCTCCTTGATGACGGCCTCCATGTCGATCAGCTTCTGGGCCTCCTCCTGGATCAGCAGTTCGAGCGCTTCCGGGACCTTCACCGTGCGGCGCTTCTTCTTGCCGGGGAACATGCCGCCCAGCATCTCCTGGAGCTGGTCCTGGATCTGCTCCATGCCGCCGACGTTGGAGATCACGCCGATCGGGATCGAGGCCTTGTCCTTGACTTCGATCTCGACTGACCGGCTGTCCAGCTTGCCCTCGCGCAGCAGGAGGCGGAACTTCGAGCGCGTCGCCTCGTAGGTCTCGCTCGGCGGCGGCTGGTGGGCCTCGAAGCTCGCCTGGTCGAAGATGCCGGGCGGGGTCTTCGGCGGGGGCGGGGGGACCAGCAGGTCGAGGAGGCGCTCCTCGGCCTGGGCCTCGGCCTTCTTCTGGATGCGCACGGCGTATTCGGCCTTGACCATGTTCACGGCCTGCTCGACCAGATCGCGGACCATGGATTCGCAGTCTCGTCCGACGTAGCCGATCTCCGTGTACTTCGAGGCCTCGACCTTGATGAAGGGCGCCTGCGTGAGCTTGGCCAAGCGGCGCGAGATCTCGGTCTTGCCGACCCCGGTCGGCCCGATCATGATGATGTTCTTCGGCATGACCTCGTCGCGCAGGTCCGCGGGCAGCCGCTGGCGCCGCCACCGGGTGCGGAGCGCGATGGCCACCATGCGCTTGGCGTCCCGCTGGCCGATCACGTAGCGGTCCAGCTCTTCCACGATCTGGCGCGGGGTCAGGCTGTCGAGGCTCGCCGGCTGGTTGGTCTGCTCGTCCATCACCCCTTCAGTTCCTCCAGCGTGATCTCCAGGTTTGTATAGATGTCGATGCCGCCGGCGACCTTCATGGATTCCTCCACGACCGCCCGCGCGTCGAGCGTCGAGAAGCAGAGCAGGGCGCGCGCCGCCGCGAGCGCATAGGGGCCGCCCGAGCCGATGGCCAGGATGCCGTCTTCCGGCTCGATCACGTCACCGGTCCCGGAGACGATCAGCGAGTGCTCCCGGTCGGCGATGGCCAGCAGCGCCTCCAGGCGGCGCAACGCCCGGTCCATCCGCCAGTCCTTCGCCAGCTCCACGGCCGCCCGCGTGAGGCTGCCCCGGTACTCCTGGAGCTTGCCTTCAAACTTCTCGAACAGCGTGAAGGCATCGGCCGTGGCGCCTGCGAACCCCGCCAGCACAGTGTCATTATACATGCGCCGCAGCTTTTTTGCGTTCTGCTTCATGATCGTGGTGCCGTGCGTCACCTGGCCGTCGGAGCCCATCGCGACATGGCGGTCCTTGCGCACGCACAGGATTGTGGTGGAGCGGATGATCATGGGGTCACTCCTTGTCATGCGCCCGCGGATGGGCCTTGTCGTAGGCCTCCATCAGCCGGTCGAGCGCCACGTGCGTGTAGCGCTGGGTCGTGGACAGCGAGGCATGGCCGAGCAACTCCTGGATGGCGCGCAGGTCCGCGCCGCCGTCCAGGAGGTGGGTCGCGAAGGAATGGCGGAGCGTGTGGGGCGTGATCGTTGGGAAGTTCTCGAGAGCCTGACATTCCTTCGCGACGATCCGCTCTACGCTGCGGGCCGTCAGCCGCCCGCCGCGCTGGTTGCGAAACAACGGTCCCCTCTTCGCTCCTTCTTCCCCAACGTACGTCCGTAATGCCTCCACGGCCTTCGTTCCCAGCAGCACAACCCGTTCCTTGCGGCCCTTGCCCAAGACGGTGGCGGTCCCCGTGTCCATGTCCACGTCCTCGACGTTCAGGCCCACCAACTCGGCCACCCGCGTGCCCGCCGAGTAGAGCACCTCCAGCAGCGCCTGGTCGCGCAACGAGCGTGGCTTTTGGGCTGCGGGATTCTCCATCAGCCGCGACGCGTCGTCGGCGGACAGGACGCGCGGCAGGCGCTGCTCCTGCTTCGGCGTGACCACGGCCGCCGCCGGGCTGTGCGGCACGACCCCTTCCCGCGCGAGGTATTTGAAGAGGCTCCGGATGGCCGCCAGCTTGCGCCCAAGGGAGCTTTTCGAGTCCCTCAGCCCGGCGCGCGAGGCCAGGAAGCCCCGCACTACATAGGCGTCGACCCCTGCGGGAGCGGGCAGCGATCCGTTGTGCGCCGTTCGGAGGAACGCCAGGAACTGGCGCAGGTCGCCTTCGTAGTTGCGCAGCGTGTGCGGGGACGCGCCCCGCTCGACCTGGAGGTACATCAGGAAAGACCGGACCGCTGCATCCATGCGGCAAAGTCCTCCAAGGCGCGCTGTCCGACCCGGCGTTGCCGCTCCTGCTTGTCGCGGATGCGGGTGGGGAGAGGTGGAAAGAGGCCGTAGTTGGTGTTCATCGGCTGGAAGTGCCGCGAGTCGCTGGTCGTGATGTACTTGAGCAGCGCGCCGTGCGCGGTCGTTTCCGGCGGGACCACGAGCGCTTGGCCCTGCAGGCCGCGGGCGGTGTTGATGCCGGCCAGCCCGCCGGTGGCGGCGGCCTCGGTGTAGCCTTCGACCCCGACGAGCTGGCCCGCCAGAAAGATCCGGCCGGCGCTCTTCAATTGCAGCGTGTCCCGGAGCAGCGTCGGCGCGTTGACGAAGGTATTCCGGTGGACGCTGCCGTAACGCAGAAACTCGGCGTTCTCCAGGCCGGGGATCTCCCGGAAGACGCGCTTCTGGGCGCCGTACGTGAGCTTGGTCTGGAACCCGACCAGGTTGTAGCAGGTGCCGTGCCGGTTTTCCATCCGCAGTTGCACCACGGCGTAGGGGCGCGCGTTCGTCCGCGGGTCCACGAGGCCCACCGGCTTCATCGGCCCGAACATCATGGTGTCGCGGCCGCGCTCGGCCATGACCTCGATGGGGATGCAGCCTTCGAAGTACGGAACCTTCTCGAACTCCTTGGGGACCACCTTCTCGGCCGCCAGCAACGCCTGGTGGAACGCGTCGTATTCGGCCTCCGTCATCGGGCAGTTGACGTAGTCCGCGTCGCCCTTGTTGTAGCGCGACGCCTTGAAGACCTTGCTCATGTCGATGCTGTCGGCGTCCACGATCGGCGAGATCGCGTCGTAGAAGTACAGGTGCGTCGCGTTCGTCAGGCGCTTGAGGTGCTCGGCGAGCGAGTCGGAGGTCAGGGGTCCCGTGGCCACGATCGCCAGGCAGTCGGGCGGGACCCCCGACACTGGCTCGCGCAGGATGCGGATGTTCGGGTGGCCCTCGAGGGCCTGCGTGATCTTCTGTGCGAAGAGGTCGCGGTCCACGGCCAGAGCGGCGCCCGCCGGCACCCGCACGTCGTCCGCGACCTTAATGATGAGGGAGCCCAGCCGGCGCATCTCCTCCTTGAGGAGGCCGGGGGCGCTCTGGAGTTCGCCGGAGCCCAGCGAGTTGGAGCAGACCAGTTCCGCCAGATAGCCGGTCTTGTGCGCGGCCGTCTGTTCCTTGGGACGCATCTCGTACAGCGTGACCTTGGCGCCGCGGTTCGCCGCCTGCCAGGCCGCCTCCGAACCGGCCAGGCCCCCGCCGATGATGACGATATCCTCGCGCATGAGCGCCGCGCTCCGGGGAGAGATTCGATTCTAGCACACTATTCCTTGTAGCCGCACTCGTCGTTGCGGCAGACAAGGCTGGTGCCGGTCTGCTTGGAGTATTTCTCTACGAGGAACGGTGCGTGGCATTGCGGGCAGGGCTTCGCCACGGGCCGGTCCCAGAGGGCGAAGTCGCACTTGGGGTAGTTCGAGCAGGCGTAGAACGTGCGGCCCTTCTTGCTGCGCTTCTGCGTGAGGTCGCCGCCGTCCTTGGGACACTTGACGCCGAGCGGAATCGGTTTCGTGGTCTTGCAGGTCGGGTAGTCCGAGCACGCGAGGAACTTCCCGAACCGGCCGGTCTTGATCACCATCGGCGAGCCGCACTTCTCGCACTTCTCGTCGGTTGTCGTGTCCTGTTTCGCGACGATCTTGATCGTGCCGTCTGGCAACTTCTCGAAGTTGTGGGTGTTCTTGCAGGGTGGGTCATCCTTGTAACCCGGGCAGGCCAGGAACTTCCCGTTCCGGCCCCACTTGATCTCCATCATCCGGCCGCACTTCTCACACGGGATGTTCGTCGGGGGCTCGACCGTGTCCTTGGGGCCGGGGAGCGCCTTGGCCTTTTCGATGTCCTTGCTGAACGGCAGGTAGAAATCGCGTACCGCGGCGACCCACTGCTTCTCGCCTTCCTCGACCTCGTCCAGCTCTTTCTCCATCAGCGAGGTGAAGTCCACGTTGAGAATGTCCGGGAAGCCCTTGACGAGGAAATCATTCACGGTGATGCCGGTTTCCGTCGGCGCGAAGCGACCCTCTATTTTTTCCACGTATCGGCGGTCCTGGATCGTGGAGATGATGCTCGCGTAGGTCGAGGGCCGGCCGATTCCCTTTTCCTCCAGTTCCTTGATGAGCAGCGCCTCGTTGTACCGGGGCGGCGGCTGGGTGAAGTGCTGCTTCGAAGTGAGACCCGGTGCGGCCTGGCCCTCCTGCGCGACGAGTCGCAGGCGCTCCCCTTCGGTGAGGGTCGGCAACTGCCGCTCGGCCTCGTCCTCCTCCTCGGGCGTCCGCTCGGCCTTGCGGCTCTGTGCGGCGAGTTCGGCGTCCTTGCCTTCCTGGTACACCGCCAGATGGCCGGCGAACTTGATGACGGTCCCCGTGGCCCGGAACAGGTACGTGTCCGCCGTCTGCTCAGGGCGACAGTCCACGCGAGTGACTTCCAGCAGCGCCGAAGCCATCTGGGACGCGATGAAGCGGTTCCAGATCAGCTTGTAGAGCTGGTAGTGGTCGCGATCCAGGTACGGTCGGATGGACTCGGGATCGCGACGGGCCGAGGTCGGCCGGATCGCCTCGTGGGCTTCCTGGGCGGCCTTCTGGGTCTTGAAGACGTTCGGCGTGGCGGGCAGGGAGTCGTTCCCGAACCGCGCACGGATGACCTGCCGGGCTTCCTCCGCGGCCTCCGCCGCGATCCTGGTGGAGTCAGTGCGCATGTAGGTGATCAGGCCGACCGGCCCTTCCTTGCCGATGTCCATGCCCTCGTAGAGCTGCTGGGCCAGGGCCATGGTCTTCTTGGGGCTGAAGCGCAGCTTGCGCGCCGCTTCCTGCTGCAGCCGGCTGGTGATGAAGGGCGCGACCGGATTGCGCTTCTTCTCCTTGCGCTCGATCGCCTGCACGACGAAGGTCTTGTCCCGGACCGCCGCCACGACGCGCTCGGCTTCCTGGGCTGTGCTGATGTCCGCCTCCTGGCCGTTGACGCTGTGGAGCTTGGCCTCGAAGGGCGGCGGGTTCTTGCCGGCCAGCGTCGCCGTGATGGTCCAGTACTCCTCCGGGCGGAAGGCTTCGCGCTCGCGCTCGCGGTCGCAGATCAGCCTGACGGCCACCGACTGCACGCGACCCATGCTGAGGCCCCGGCGGACTTTCTTCCATAGCAACTGGCTGCCCTGGTAGCCGACGATCCGGTCCAGCACACGACGGGCCTGCTGCGCGTTGACCCGCTTCATGTCGATCTGCCCGGGGGACTGCAGCGCGCGCTTGATGGCCGACTCCGTGATCTCGTTGAAGAGGACACGGAAGACCTTGCGGGTTGTGCCTTTCGCTTTGCCGTCAATCGCCTTCCCATCAATCTCTTGGGCGATGTGCCAGGCGATGGCTTCCCCTTCCCGGTCGGGGTCGGGCGCGAGGAACACCTTGTCGGCCTCCTTCGCCTTCTTCTTGATCTCGGCGAGGACGTTGGTTTTGCCCTTGATGGTCACGTAGTGCGGCGTGAAGTTGTGCTCGATGTCCACGCCGAGCTTGTTCTCCGGCAGGTCCTTCACGTGGCCGACGGAGGCCATGACGGCGTAGCCGCGGCCCAGGTATTTGGAAATGGTCCGGGCCTTGGCCGGCGACTCGACGATGATCAGCGACTTTGACATGAACCCTCGTTAATCGTGTAATCGTTAAACGTTATTCGTTGAACGCGCAATAGCCAATATCTGATATTCCATCACTTCTTAAGACAGTACTGCTGACCTGGTAGCTGGTGGACCAGCAATTTCAATTCCAAGCCGAGAAGGATGCGCGCCACTTCGGCGGCCGGCAGGCGGCTCTGCTCTGTGAGGTCGTCGAGGTGCCGGGGCTCCTTGCCCACGAGACCCAGTACCCCGCGCTCTCCCGGTGTGAGGTCGTGCGCCTCGGTTCGCCTACTGCAAGCTGGCGCTGGACCCGCCGCGCGAACGGGGCGGAGGAGAGGCCGCTCCACTTGCGGCAACAGTTCCTCCACGACGTCGTCCACCGTCTCTACCAGCTTCGCGCCCTGCTTGATCAGCCCATGGGGGCCACGGCTCGTCGGGGCGTCGAGGGGGCCCGGCACGGCGAAGACCTCACGGCCCTGCTCCAACGCAAGGCGCGCGGTGATCAGCGATCCGCTCTCCTCGGTGGCCTCGACCACGACGACGCCCAGCGCCAGGCCGCTGATGATCCGGTTGCGGCGCGGGAAGTTGGTCGCATACGGCGGCGTGCCGGGCACGAACTCCGTGAGCACGGCGCCGCCCGCGGCGATCTCGGCGCGCAGAGGCGCGTGCCCGGGCGGATAGTCCACGTCCAGCCCGCAGCCCAGCACGGCGATTGTCCGGCCGCCCGCCTCCAGCGCCGCGCGATGGGCGGCCGCGTCGATGCCGCGCGCGAACCCGCTCACGATCGTGAACCCTAACCCGCTCAGCTCGCTCGCCAGGGTTTCGGTGACGCGGAGCCCGTACGGAGTCGCCTTGCGTGCGCCCACGATCGCCACCGCCTGCCGGTCGCCCGGTTCCACGGAACCGTCGCAGTAGAGGACGGCCGGCGGATCGTGAATCGCGCGCAACCACGCCGGATAGCGTTCGTCGGCGCACTCGAACTGTGTTACTTCCCGTTGAGTAATGCCTTTCCCCTCCTGAGCTGTCGGCCCGCTCGGTCTCATGCGGTGAGTCTGTGTCCTGGGTTGCTACCGGGGTGCGAGGTTGCCGCGCAGGACTACATCTTCAAAATATCCAAGGTCCGGCGTTCCGTCAAGGGCACCATCTACTGGTTCCATGGCTCCTTGTCTTCCAAATCGTACCCTCACCGTGCGTCCAATGCTCGCGTTAACCAGCCAAGGAGCGCGACAATGTCACTGAGGCCCGTCGCGAGGCGTTAGCTATATTTATTTCTTTATGCTTCTTGTCATTCCGATCATTCCCCATCCATCTGACAACGTGATGGACTCTGCACCAACAGTACCGGAAAACTCTTCCCATCTTTTGCTCTGGAATGTTCCTTTATAGGTGGATCCGCTGTAATCGGAATTATGGACTGTTTCAGTAACGGTAATTTTCCCCTTCTTGATGGTGCCAGACAACGAAAGTTTCACGTCCTTATCTGAGTCTTTCCAAAAGAGTTTTGCGTTAAATCTTTCGCCTTCGATTAAAACGTCAGCGTTTCCTTCTGATATATCCCATCCCCGAAGAACGTTGTTCGTAGCTTTTACCCAGCGCCACTGACTTTCGGCAGCGATTGCAGTAGAGCACGCCAACAGGAATAGCAGCGATAACCAGAGGCGCATAGTGTCTCTCCTTAGAATGATCCCATATTAAGCGAGCGACCTGACACGGTGGCTGGACCAGCCTATCGCCATGCCCTCAGAGCATCACGAGGTCGTACTGCTCGCGGGACACCTCTGTTTGAGATTCCAAGCTGGAACCTCAAAGCCGCGAACTCTTTGGCTCGCCGTTTCATAGGTACAAGGCGCGTTAGGCCGCAGTCAGCACGGCTTTGCGGGCTGGCTGGGGCAAGCTGATCGGCACGAAGAAACTTTTGGGGTAAAGATAGTCTTCGCCGGACTCATCAATGATCCGAATTTGCCCATGCTTTGTAGCCGCAGGATCAGGAAGCGAGAGATATATCTTGCGCTTCTCTAGCGATGCGACGTACCCGTCGTTGTTCACACAAATGACAAACCGGCGGCCGGAGGTTGAGGTCTTTTTCATGGCATATTCCTCACAAGAGGCATTTGATTTTGAATTCTTTCCTTCCAATTCCGGTGGCTTCGTACCAGTGAAGCTCGGCTAAGTGGACCGAGCCGTCAGCCAAGCGAATACGTGCAATACCCTTTCGTTTCCGCCAACGCCCCTTCCCATAAAATTTTCGCAGCCGGGCAATTTCACGAATGTCCGAACCCACCGCAAACGTCTCGACATCGGTGACGTCACCCAGAATCTCAAAGTGCATCCGCTCTTAGCCTATCACCATTTCCTCACAGCATCACAATATCGTACTGCTCGATGTGCAGGGTCGGGTCGGGTTTCACGACGACCTTGACCTTCCGTTCGCGCTCGATCTCCACGAGGGAGTCGGCCTCTTCGTCCGCCAGCAGCGAGGCGACGTTGGGGTGGGCGCCGATGACGATAGTCCGCTCGTCGGGCGTGGGCGCCAGCCGCCGGATGTCGCGGAACAGCTCATAGCAGATCGTGGTCGGGTCCTTGGTGTAGGCGCGTCCCTCGCAGTAGTGGCAGGGCTCCGAGAGCGCGCGGTAGAGGTCCTCCCGCACGCGCTCCCGCGACATCTCCACGAGGCCCAGCTCCGAGATTCTCAGAATTCGGGTGCGGGCTTTGTCGTGCGCGAGCGCGTCGTTGAGCGCCTGGAACACCTTCTCCCGGTTGCGCTCGCGCTCCATGTCGATGAAGTCGATGATGATGATGCCACCGATGCTCCGCAACTTGAGCTGGTAAGCGATCTCCTTGACCGCCTCCAGGTTGGTCTTCGTGATCGTCTCCTCGAGGTCCCGCTTGCCGACGAAGCGCCCGGTGTTGACGTCGATGACGGTGTAGAGGTGGATGCGCGGCAGCAGTTCGGGCAGGTAGCGGCCTACGAACTCCCGGATGGCCTCGTACTCGGGTTTCGCGTCCACCCACAGGTGCTGGACCTCCTTGGTGAAGTGGTCGCGGACGGTCCGGAAGACGAGGTCCAGGTCGTTGTGCAGCAGGGCCGGCGCCTTCAGGCGAGCCTTCTTTTCCTGGATCTCCTCCCACGTGGCCTGGAGGAATTCGACGTCCGAACGAAGCTCATCGTCCGTCACCCCCTCGCTGACCGTCCGGACGATGTAGCCGGACCCCGGCTTGCGGAGCTTCAGCATGAGTTGCTTCAGACGGGCGCGCTCTTCGTCGTTCTCGATCCGGCGCGAGATGCCGATGTGGTCGACGTGCGGCAGGAACACCAGGTAGCGGCCGGGTAGCGAGATGTAGGACGTCACCCGCGAGCCCTTGGTGCCGATCGGCCCCTTGGTCACTTGTACCATGAGCTCCTGGCCTTCCTCCAGGAGATCCTCGATGGGTTTCGCCGCGTGGCGCTTGGGCTTCGGGACTTCGGAGGGCTGCTCATCTTCCTCCAGGAGCGTGTCTTCCGCGCCGATCCCGCCGGTGAGTTCGGAGACATGCATGAACGCCGCCTTGTCCTGGCCGATGTCAATGAAGGCGGCCTGGAGACCGGGCAGGACCTTGACGACCTTGCCCTTATAGACGTTGCCGACGTAGTCCCGGTGCTTGACCCGATCGATGTAGAGGTCCGTCAGGACCTTTCGGTCGAGGACTGCCACGCGGGTTTCCTCCCGCGCGACATTGATGATGATCTCTAACCCCATACACTCTCCTTGGCAGACAGGTGTAGCGGGACCGGTTGGCGCTCATGCCACCCACCACGTTCCGTTAGACCCGCCTGCTGTCATAAAGGTTGAACCGTTGTTAATAAAACAGTGTCAGTCGACGTCGTTTCACATTCAGCAAGAGCCCCAGGGCCGCCATCGAGGTCACGGTGGTGGTCCCGCCGTAGCTCATCAGCGGGAGCGGGATGCCGACAATCGGGAAGATCCCCATCGTCATGCCCACGTTGACCATCAAACAGAAGCCTACCATCGACAGAATGCCCGTCGCCAAGAGCAGCCCCAGTGGGTCCTTGGCCTTGAAGGCGATTTCCGAGGCCAGGAAGATCAAGACCGCGAAGAGCACGAAGAGCACGAGGACTCCGATGAAGCCCCACTGCTCGGCGAACACCGCGAAGACGAAGTCCGTATGGCCTTCGGGCAGGAACTTGAGTCGGCTCTGCGTGGCTTCGTCGAGGCCTTTGCCGAGCAGGCCGCCCGACCCAATGGCGATCTGGGACTGCAGGGCGTGATAGCCCCTACCGCCCGGGTCCGTCGTGGGATCCCAGAAGGTCAGGATCCGCTCGCGTTGATAGTCGTGCAGCGACGACCAGATGAGCTCCCAGGCGAAGGGAAACAGCATGGACGTGAAGAGCACACCGAGGCCGAGCGCTTTCGCGTGTAGCCCGCCGACCAAGACCATTGTGACGAAGATGAAGGTGAAGCTCATCGCGGTGCCCAGGTCCGGCTGCTTCAGGATCAAGAGGAGCCCAGGGAGGGTGAGCAGGCCAGGCACGATCACCCGCTGAATCCAGCCGAAGCGCTGCACATCGGCGAAGTACTTCGCGAGCACGAGGATGAGCACCAGCTTGGCCACTTCTGACGGCTGGAAGACGAGGGGCCCCACTGCGAACCAGCGCTGCGCGCCGCGGGTGGTGCGGCCCATGACCAGGACGAGCGCCAAGAGGATCAGGGTGAGTCCGTAGAGGAGGTAGGCGTGACGGGCAAGCGTGTGGTAGTCGATGGCGATGGCCGCCAGGAACGCCACGAGGCCGATCAGGATCCAGGTCAGCTGTTTGGCATAGAGGGGGGTCTGACCCTTGGGCGTCGTGCTTGGGGAGACGCTGTAGATGGAGATCACGCCCAACGCGAGGATCCCCAGCGCCACGAGAACGAACCGCCACTCAAAACTGTCCGGCGATCTGGTGTCGATCATCGACGTCCGAGTCCTTCCAGTATTCTTCGATCAGGGCCTTGGCGATCGGCGCAGCGTACGTGCCGCCGTGGCCGGTGTTCTCCACGAGCACGGCGACCGCGATCTGGGGCTCTTCGGCCGGCGCGTAGGCCACGAACCAGGCGTGGTCACGGAACTGCTTGGGAATGGCCTCCTCGTCGGTGCTGAGCTGGGTGACCCGCGCGGCCACCGTCTGGGCCGTCCCCGTCTTGCCGGCGATCGAGATGGACCGGGAGCGCGCCCGGCCGCCGGTGCCGTGCAGGACGACCTCCCGCAGCGCGTCCTGCAGCAGATGGAACGTGCCCTCCTGCAGCGGCACGGGTCCACGGTCCACCGACGGATACTCCTGGACCCGCCCGGTCGCACGCTCCCGGACGGCTCGGACCAGCCGCGGCCGGTGGAGGGTCCCTCCGTTGGAGACGGCCCCGATCGCGACGGCCATCTGGAGCGGTGTGACGGTGATGTAGCCCTGCCCAATGGCGGTGGAGATGGTCTCGCCGGGGTACCACGGCTCTTTCCGCACGCGTTGCTTCCATTCGATGGAGGGCACGACCCCCACGCGTTCGGACGGCAGGTCGATGCCCGTGGGTTGCCCCAGGCCGAACAGGCGCGCGGTCTCGGCGATCGTGTCGATTCCGAGGCGCTGGCCGACGTTGTAGAAGTAGACGTCGCACGATTGGACCAGCGCATTGTACAAGTCCATCACGCCGTGCCCGCCCCTTTTCCAGTCCTTGAACACGTGGCGGCCGGAGGAGAACGCGCCCGTGCAGCGGACCTTGGTGTCTGCGGACCACTTGTCCGATTCGAGCGCGGCGGAGGCGACCATGATCTTGAACGTGGAGCCGGGCGGATACTGCCCTTGCAGGGCCCGGTTGGTCAGCGGGTGGCTCGTATCCGACGCGATCTGCTCCCACAGCGCGGGCGTGAGGCCGCGCGAGAGGACGTTGGGGTCGTAGGCCGGGCTACTGGCCATCACCAGCACATCGCCGTTCCGGGGATCCAACGCAACGATCGCGCCGGACTCGGCGCCCAAGAGCGATTCGGCGAGGCGCTGAAGGCGCAGGTCCAGGCTCAGGTAGAGGTCGTCGCCCGGGGTCTGTTCGACCACCGCCACGGTCTTCAGCTCGTTGCCCCGCGCGTCCACCTCAATGGTCTTCTCGCCGGGCTTTCCCCGGAGCATGCGGTCGTAGGTCTTTTCGACGCCGGCCTTGCCGATGATGCTGCCCTGGACCAAGCCCGCGAAGTCCGGCTCCTCCTGCTGCTCGGGCGACACCTCGCCGACATAGCCCAGAAGGTGGCTCCCCAGAGGGCCGTGGACATAGTTCCGTTGGGACTCCGCCTGGACCCGCAGGCCCGTGAGCTCCAGCCGGTGGCCTTCGAGGAGGGCGGCCTCGCGCAGGGTCAGGCCTGATTTGAGCAGGATCGGGACGTATGACTTGGCCTGCTGGATCAGCCGCTTCATGGTCTCGGCGCGGGGGAGCCCGATCAACTCCTCGAGAGCGGCGGCCATGCCATCCCGATCCCGGATGTCCTCGACAGTGAGGTACAGGTTGAAGCTGGGGACGTTGTTGGCCAGCAACTCGCCGTGGCGGTCGAAGATCAGACCGCGGGCTGGCTTGAGGTCCACCGTGCGGACCCGGTTCTGTTCCGCGAGCTCGTGGTAATAGGTGCCCTTGACAACCTGCAGGTACCAGAGCCGTGCGGAGAGCAGCAGCAGGCAGAACAGCAGGCCGGTGCGCAGGTACAACAGCCGGCGTTGCAGGTTTCTGAAGTCCTCGTGCTGGGTGGTGAACTTACTCATAACTGAGCGCAGTCTGCGGCGTGCGGGAGACCCGCCGGCGCTGTAGAAGCTTGAGCAGGGCGAGGCCCACCAGCGCGTCGTAGCAGGCCTGGGGCAGGATGATGCTACGGGCCGCGAGGAAGAAGCTTGCGCCGGGGCCCGTAAAGGCTTTCAACAGGTACATGATCGTGCCGGAGAGGACCGACAGGCACAAGATCAGGCCGACGGCGAAGAGCCAGGTCAGGTTGAGCAGGTTCCGGCTGGCGAGCCCGGCGATCAGGCCGAGGATCGGCTTGAGGCACAGGTTGACCCACTGTCCGCCGCCGGAGAACAAGTCCTGGGAGAATCCGATCGCGATTCCCGCCAGCAGCGCCTCCATCTCACCACAGTAGAGGCCGATCAGGCAGACGGCCACGAGCGCCAGGTCGGGGCGGATGTCGAAGATACTGATCCGGTCGACGAGGACGACCTGGAGTGGGACGAGGAGCAGGATCAGCGCGGCGTAGCCAAGGACCTTCATCGCGTCCCTCTCGCAGGCTTGACCGGGGCAGCTGGCTGCATGGAGAACGGATTGGCGGGGAGCTGCACACTCTCCCGCGGGGCGGTGATGACGAGCGCCTCCTCGATCTTGGTGAAGTCCGCGTCCAGCGTGACCTCGGCAGAGAGGAACAACTCCGCCTCGGCCTCCTCGATCTTGGTGAAGTCCGCGTCCAGCGTGACCTCGGCAGAGAGGAACAACTCCGCCTCGCGCCGCTCGATCTTGGTGATGGTGCCGATCGGCAGACCGCGCGGGAACCCACCCGCCAGGCCGGATGTGACGACCTGGTCGCCGACCTTCACGGTCGAGAGCAGGGGCAGGTACTTGATCCGTGCGAGCCCCTTCTCCGTGCCTTCCACGATGCCCTCGTCCCGCGTGCGCTGCACCAACCCCGTGATCGCGTTGTTCAGGTCGTTGAGCAGCAGCACGATGGCGAAGCGGTCGTAGGCTTTCACGATCCGGCCGACCGCGCCCGCCGGCGTCATCACGCCCATGTCGGCGGCTAGGCCGTCCTTGCGGCCTTTGTTGATGACGATGCTGCGGTACCAGTTCGTGGAGTCCCGGCCGATCACCTGGGCGGCGACTGTGGGAAAGGGTAGCTGCTCCTGCAACGCGAGCAGGTCGCGCAGCCGGGTGGTCGCCACGGCCGTCTCCCGTAGGCGCGCGTTCTCTTCCTGTAGGCGCGCGATGTGCTGCCGGAGGGCCCGGTTCTCCTCGTGCATGTGCTGCAGCGCCAGGTACCGGTTCATGAGCGTGTCGATCTTGTGGTTGGCCGCCTCCATGACGCGGATCGGCACGGCGATGACAGCGGCCATGGGCCGGCCGATTACCATGAGGGATTCCTGGCGGGATTCCGGCAGGAGCAGCAGCGCGACCACCAGAAAGACGAACAAGAGGAGGACGGCCCGCTTGCCTCCCGCGATCGATTGCAACGAGATCATGTCACCGGCTGGGCCGCCGCGTTACCGAGAGCTGCTGTATTGGGACATCACACTCACTTTGCGCAGCAGATCGAGTTCGTCGAGGATCTTCCCGACGCCCAACACCACGGAGGTGAGGGGGTCGTCTACCGTAACGATCGGCAAGCCCGTTTCCTCCCGCAGGCGCGTGTCCATCCCCCAGAGCATGGACCCCCCGCCTGTCAGCACGATCCCGCAGTCGATGATGTCGCCGGCCAGTTCGGGCGGCGTGTTCTCGAGGGCCACCTTGATGGCGTTCACGATCGTGCTGATCGGCTCGTAGAGGGCCTCCCGGATCTCGGAATCGTCGAGGACAAGTGTCCGGGGAATGCCGGAGATCAGGTCGCGCCCTTTCACCATGATGGTCTTCTTCTCCTCGAACGGATAGGCGGACCCGATCTCCACCTTGATCCGCTCGGCCATGTGATCGCCGATGAGGAGGTTGTACTTCTTCTTCACGTAGTTCATGATGGCGTCGTCCATGCGGTCGCCCGCCACCTTGACCGATTCGCTGTAAACGATCCCGCCCAGCGAAAGAACGGCGATGTCGGTGGTGCCGCCGCCGATGTCCACCACCATGTTGCCCGAGGGCTCCGTGATGGGCAGGCCGGCGCCGATGGCCGCGGCGACGGGCTCCTCGATCAGGTAGACCTCCCGGGCGCCGGCCAACTCCGCCGAATCACGCACGGCCCGCTGCTCCACCTGCGTGATCCGCGAGGGCACGCCGATGATGATCCGCGGCCGCACGAAGGTGCTGCGGTTGTGCGCCTTCGTGATGAAGTGCCGGAGCATCCGTTCGGCCATCTCGAAGTCGGCGATCACGCCCTCTTTCATGGGCCGGATGGCCATGATGTTGCCGGGCGTGCGGCCCAGCATCTTCTTGGCCTCGGCGCCGACGGCCAGCACCTTTTCAGTCTTCTTCTCGATGGCCACCACCGACGGCTCGTTGAGCACGATGCCGCGCCCGCGCACGTACACCAGCGTGGTAGCGGTGCCGAGGTCGATGGCCAGGTCATTGGAGAACCACCCGAAGATGTCTGAGGCGAGGCTCACGCTGCTCCTCCTTTACGACAGGGATTCCACATCGAAGATCTGCTCATCCACGACCTGCGTGTGGGCCAGCTCGTCGCCGATCCGCAGGCCCCGCTCGTTGCCGATGATCAGGAGGGACTCGATACCCAAGACCGCAGCGGCCCCGAGCCAGCCCACGTACGGGACTTGGAAGGCCGCGTAGCCGACGGCGAGGGGGACGTTCCGGATGATCGAGTCCCTGAAACCGGCCGGGGCGTGCAATTCAGGCACCCAGGCCTGCAGCCCGATGAGACGCTTCCCGATGCTGCGTCCTGAAAAGCCGTCTGCCACCAGGATGTACCAGAGGGCCACCCAGAACCCGTACGGCGGCGCCAATTCCCCTACCCCCAACACGATCAACAGGTCCAACGACTTCGCGATGAAACGATGCAAAACTGTTGCCTTGGGAAAGACACGGGCGGGTGTGTGGTCCTGCTCCTGTGTGAGAATGCCCCCCGTGTCCGGCACGAATCCTGCTCCTGCTACTAGCGCAGGGATTGTAACAGAAAACGCCAAGAAGAACAAATAGTTGAGTGTCATTGCGTCGGCGATCATGTTTGCGTACAATAAATTCGCCCTGTTCTGGAGAGGGA
>VBOK01000078.1 GCA_005877565.1 Nitrospirota bacterium | reverse complement strand
TATCTACTGACCTGGGTACCCTTGCTTTTCTTCTGTATCCCTCCCCCTGGCTGAGCCTTCGCCGATGTAGATCGGCTGATCTTGCTGCCCTTGCTTTTCTTATGCTTCTTGGCCTCTTCGGCGGCCGAAGCCAGGCTTATCTGGCAGGCGAAGGCGAGCGCAGTCAGGAGAACGATCGCAGCACTCACGAACGTCGTCCTCGTCCTCATTGGTCACCTCCTCTTCGTTTGCAAACCCATCCTCTCTTTCAAAGTCCGCATCCGGAAGGTGCGCGCATCCTACGTCTTCAGAAGAAGACCAGTCAATCGGGCGCGCAAAACATTCCGTTCAATGACCAAGCTTGCCGTAATTGACCTACGCCCGATTCAGTTCGGCGGGCAGCCCGTGTCTCGCTTCGAGCTGACTTTTACGGAAAAGGCTTACGGGAGGGTGGTGACGACAGGCACGGCGCCCAGATGGGAGAAGATCGTCGTCGCCGCCACCGTGTATTCGATAAAGGGCCTGGGATAGATCCCCAGGATCAACGTCCCGGCGAGGCCGACGTAGATGACGGACTGGAGCACGCCGGAGACTTTGATCGGCGTGGGATCGGCCGGCTCGCTGATGTACATCTTCTTCACCACGACGAGGTAGTAGTACAGCGAGATCACGATGCTGATCAGTCCCACCACGATCAGAGTGTAGAGACCCTCCTTGATCGCCGCGACGAACAGGTAGAGCTTGCCGATGAACCCAGCCAGCGGCGGCACGCCGGCCAGCGAGAGCAGGAAGACCAGCATGGCGAAGGCGAGGAACGGCGAGCGCCGGTTCAGGCCGCTGTAATCTTCGATCTCGTCGCTGTTGGTGGTCTGGCTGAAGGCGATCACGACCGCGAAGGCCCCCAGGTTGGCGAACAGGTACGTGAGCAGGTAGAACAGGACCGCATCGGCGCCCATCCGCGTGCCGGCGGCCATCCCGATCAGGATGTTCCCGATTTGGGCGATCCCGGAGTAGGCCAGCAGCCGCTTGATGTTCCGCTGCGCAATCGCCACGATGTTCCCGTAGAGCATGGAGAGCATCGCCACGCCGATCATCAACCATACCCACTGCGGCTTGAACGCCGCGAGCGTCGAGAAGAACATCCGCAGGAGGATGGCGAACGCGGCGCCCTTGGGCGCGATCGACAGGAAGGCCGTGATAGGGGTCGGCGCTCCCTGGTACGTGTCGGGAATCCAGGAATGCAGCGGCACGGTCCCGATCTTAAAGCCCAGGGCCGCGAAGATCATCAGCCAGCCCACCACCAAGCCGGGCGTCATGTGAGCCATTCCCTGCGCGATCGTGGGGAAGATGAACGTCCCGGTTTCTCCGTAGACCAGGCTGGTCCCGTAGGCCAGCAGTGCGGCGGCGAAGACCCCCAGGATGAAGAACTTGAGCCCCGCCTCGCTCGAGCGGAGGTCGTCGCGGAGGTACGCCACCAGCACGTAAAAGCCGAACGTGCTGAACTCCACGGTGATGAAGACGGACAGGAGGTCGTTGGCCGAGGACATGAACATCATGCCCAGGGCCGCCATCATGACCAGGAAGTAATACTCGCTCTTGAAGAAGCTGAACCGGCTGACGTAGTCGATGGAGGACAAGAGGACGAGCAGGCTCACGCCGACCACGAGGATTTTGAAGAACAGGGCCAGCCGGTCCAAGACGAACATCCCTTTGAAGAGAACCCCGTTCGTCCCCTCGATGTAGTACCACAGCAGGAATCCCAGGGCGACGCCCATGCCCGCGACGCTGAGCCCGGCGATGGCGCGCTGGGACATGCGGGGCATCAGGAAGTCCACGCACAGCACGACGCAGATCCACACCGTGACCCAGAGCTCCGGGAGCATCAGGAGGAGATCGCTGAGGGTGAGGTTGAGGTCGAAGGTCATGGGAGGAGCCCGCTCCCCGTTTGGGTCACCACCGGCGCCACTTCCATGATCCGGGCCAGGATCGGATTCACGCCCGAGCGGATGACGTCCAGCATCCGGCCCGGGAGCAGCCCGAACGTGATGCTGCTGAAGATCATGATCAAGAGCGGCACTCGGTCCACAAAGGCCTCGGCGTCATGGGCGTGGTGGCCCAACTCGCTCAACTGCCCGTAGAAGACCCCGCGCATCATGCGGAAGAGATAGGCCATCGTGAGCACGATGCCCAGGACCGCGATGACGGTCTGGACGGGGTACTTGGCCCAGCTCCCCAGCACGATCATGACCTCGGCCACGAAGTTCACGGTCCCCGGCATGCCGATGGACGCCATGCAGGCGACGAGGAAGCAGCCGGCCACGAAGGGCATCTTGGCGACCAGGCCGCCGAGCGAGGGGATGTCACGCGTGTGGGTCTGGTCGTAGACCCAGCCGGCCATGGCGAACAGCATCCCCGTGGCCAGCGCGTGCGCGAACATGTAGAGAATGGCGCCGCTCAGGCTGATGTAGTCGAGCGCGGCCATGCCGAGGAACACGTAGCCCATGTGGCTGGAGCTGCTGTAGCCGATCACGTACTTCGTGTCTCTGGCGTAATAGGCGACATACCCGCCGTACAGGATGCTGAAGATGCAGAGGACGGCGGCGATGGGCATCAGGTCGCGCGTGGTGTCCGGCAGGATCTGGAAGCACGTGCGGATGATCGAGAAATGGCCGAGCTTCATCAGCACGCCGGCGTGCAGCATGCTGGTGGCCGCGGGCGCCGCGGCGTGGCCGACCGGCGACCACGAGTGCAGCGGCCAGAGGGGCGCGATCGAGGCGAACCCGAAGAAGCACAGGAGCCAGATGATCGTCGCTAGCGTCCCCTCGAAATGAGCCTTCTCGGCCAGCACCGGGATCTCGAAGGTATTGAGGCCGGAGGCCTTGTAGATCAAGAGTATGCCCAGCAGCGCCACGACCGCGCCGGCCGACAGGAACAACGTGAGCTTCATCGCGGCGTATTCCTTGCTGTTGCGCGCGAAGTTCAGGATGAACCGGGGCGCGTCGGGCCGCTCCCATTCATCCGCGTTGGTCGTCTCAAGATAGCCCTTCGTGTGGCTGCCCCAGACGCCCAGCAGCGGATACATTGGAATGACCGACATCTCGTAGAAAAAGTACAGGAAGAAGAGGTCCAGCGACATGTAGACCCCGATGGTCGCGCCGGCCAGGATCAGCAGGAAAGCGTAGAACTCCTTGGTCCGGTCCTTGATGTGCCAAGAGATGAACACCCCGGCGAAGAGGAGGATCGAGGAGGCGAGCACCATGGGGACCCCGATCCCGTCCACGCCGATGTAGAACTGAATCCCGAGCTGCTCCGACCAGACGTACTTCTGCTGGAACTGGTACCCGCCCTTCTGCCAGTCGAAGGCGAAGAGCAGGTAGAACGACGCGCAAAACGAGATGCCTGCGAAGAACGCCGCCAACTGGCGCACCAGCAGCGGGTGGCGGTTCGAGACCCACGGGGTTGCCAGCACGGCGGCTCCCACGAACGGGGCGAACAGGATGACGCCCAGCAGGTAGTGTTCAGTCACGGTCGCTGCCCCATGGGAAGGAGCTCAGCCGGTACATTCAAGGGAGGAGACGCGTCGGGGTACCCGTTGCTCCCGGTTGCAACGGGTCGCTTCGCCTTGGGGAGACGGGTGTGATTGACGGCCTTCCCAACGGACCCTTGTTCGACCCGCTCCACAAGCTTTTGCACCGACCCGTTGATCATGTCCAGGAACGGCGCGGGGTACAGGCCGATCCACAGCACCATCACGCTCAGCGCCACGGCGATGCCCCACTCGCGCGGATAGAGATCATGGAGGGGCTTTTGCGGCCCCGGCGCGGCCGGGCCGAAGAAGGCTCGCTCGTAATACCAGAGAAAATAGGCCGCGCCCAGGATCACGCCAAGGACGCCGACGGCCGCCAGCGCCCAATGGGCGCGGAAGGCGCCGAGCAGGATGAGGAACTCGCTGACGAACCCGTTGGTGCCGGGCAGCCCGATGAAGGCCAGGCCCAAGAACAGCATGAACGTCGCCAGGAGCGGCAGGTGCCGGGCGAGGCCTCTGTAGGCCGACAGGTCAGCCGAGCCGGTGCGCGACACGAGGAACCCGGTCAGAAAGAATAACCCGCTCGTGGTGAACCCCAGGTTGATCATCTGCAGGAGGCCCCCCTGGAGTCCCTGAAAGTTCAGCGCGAAGAGCCCCAGCAGGACGAAGCCCAAGTGGCAGATGCTGGCGTACGCGAGCAGCCGGCGCAAATCGGACTGGACGAGCGCAATGAACGCCCCGTAGAGGATCCCCACCAGGCCCAGTCCGGCCATGAGCCAGAGCCACCGGACGGACGCCTCCGGCAGCAGCGGGATGACGAACCGGATGAAGCCGAAGGTCCCGAGCTTGACGCCGGCCAGGACCACGCTCATCACGATCGGGCCCTCGACGAGGGCCGTGGGCAGCCAGGTGTGGAAGGGGAAGATCGGCGCCTTGAAGGCGAACCCGAAGAACATCAGGAAGAAGATCAGCGCCTGCTTCTTGGGCGGCACCGGCACGGTCAGGAGATCGAGAAAGTCAAAGGAATAGAGCGGCTCCGTGCGGGACGCCACCGCCGCCTCGTGGAAGTTCAGGTTGAGGAGCACCATCCCGACCAGCATGAGCACCGACCCCGAGAGCGTGTACAGGACGTACTTCAGCGCGGCGTACTGGCGCTGCGGCCCGGGCCCCCAGAGCTTGATCAGGAAATAGCTCGGCAGCAGCATCAGCTCCCAGAAGACGAAGAACAGGATGAGGTCCAGGGACGCGAAGACGCCCACCATCGTGCCCTCCAGCCCGAGCAGCGACATCAGGTAGGGCTTGAGCAGGACCCGCTCGGTGTCCCAGGAATAGACCATGATGAGCACGGTGAGGAAGGCCGTGAGCGGGATGAAGAGCACGCTGATGCCGTCCACACCCAGGTGGTAGCCGACGCCGATCGCCGGAATCCAGGACGTCCGCTCGGCGAACTGGATCTGGGCGCTGTTCGGGGTAAAGGTCCACATGAGCAGGACGGAGACGAAGAACTCCAAGACGGCGACCGCCATCGCGGATTTGCGGATGAGGTCCTCGTCCTTCTGGAACAGCCAGATCAGCACCGCGCCGGCGAGCGGCAGGAATGTCAGAACGGTCAGGATGGGGAAGCCGATCTGCTGGTCGGCCGCGATCTCGTTCAGGATCATAACGCGCCTCTCCACCAGAGGATCAGCACGATCAGGTTGACCAGGACCGCGAGCCCGGTGACGAGGATCGCCGCGTAGTGGTGCACCAGCCCGGTCTGCAACTGGCGCAGGATGCGCGCGCCGATGTGGTTCGCGTAGCCCGTGACGTTGATGACGCCGTAGATCACGTACTTCTCGAACCACGTCGAGCCGGCGGCGTTCAGGTCGGTGACCTGTTCCACGGCGACCACGGCCCGGTCCACGACAACGGTATCCATCCGGTCCAGGAGCCGTCCAGCGCCTTTGCTCGGCTCCACGGCGAGCCGGTCGTAGAGCTCGTCCACCCAGTACTTGTTCCACAGCAGGGCGTAGGCTCCCTTCAGTCTGTTCGCGAGCAGGTCGGGCTGTTCCGGTTTCACGTAATAGAAATAGTGGGCGGTGAACCAGCCCGCGAGCCCGATGCCCGTGGTCACCGCCATCAGGATAAACGGCAGCAGGAGGCCCCCTTGGTGGCCGCTGGCCCCCGCCGCGGCGGCGGAGACCACCGGGCCCAGGAACTGATGGAACGCGCCGTGCTCCAGGCCTCCGGGAATGACGCCGATCAGACCGCCCAGCGCAGACAGGGCCGCCAGGACGAGGAGCGGACCGCGCATCCACCAGGATGGCTCATGGATATGATGGGCGACCTCGTGATCCACCCGCGACTGGCCGTAGAACGTCACGTAGAGCAGCCGCGACATGTAGAAGGCCGTGCAGAACGCCGCCGCCGCGCCCAACGCCCACAGGACGTAGCGGCGGTGCGTGAACGCGTCGCCGAGGATTTCGTCCTTGCTCCACCACCCGGATAGGAACGGGAACCCTGCGATGGCGGCCGTGCCGATGAGGAACACCCAGTGCGTGGCCGGGACCTTGTTCCACAGCCCGCCCATCTTGCGGATGTCCTGCTCGCCCGCCAGCGCGTGGATCACCGAGCCCGCCGAGAGGAACAGCAGCGCCTTGAAGAAGGCATGGGTGACGAGGTGGAAGATCGCCGCCGCGTAGGCCCCCACTCCGCACGCCAGGAACATGAAGCCGAGCTGCGAGACGGTGGAATAGGCCAGCACCCGCTTGATGTCGGTCTGCACGAGGCCGATGGTCGCCGCAAAGAGCGCCGTCGCCCCGCCGATCACCCCGACCAGCAGCAACGCGTTCGGCGTGAGGTCGTAGATCGCATGGTTGCGGACGACCATGTAGACGCCGGCGGTCACCATCGTGGCGGCGTGGATCAGCGCGCTGACGGGCGTCGGGCCTTCCATCGCGTCCGGCAGCCAGGTGTAGAGCGGGAGCTGGGCCGACTTGCCCACGGCCCCGATCAGCAGGCACACGGCGATCGCAAAGGCGGTTGTGGAATCGAGCTTGTCTGCCTTGGCAAAGACCTCGGTGTAGTCCAGCGTCCCGAAGTGGGCGAACACGAGGAAGATCGCGATCAGGAAGCCCGCGTCGCCGATGCGGTTCACCACGAAGGCCTTGGTGGCCGCCTTGGCCGCCGACACCCGGTCGTAGTAGTAGCCGATGAGCAGATACGAGCAGAGCCCCACGCCCTCCCATCCGATGAAGAGCACCGCGTAGTTGTTGCCCATCACCAGGAGGAGCATCGAGACCATAAAGAGGTTCATGTAGGCGAAGAAGCGCGTGAACCCTTCCTCGCCGTGCATGTAGCCGACCGAATAGACGTGGATCAGGAGACCCACGCCGGTGACCACCAGCATCATGACGCAGGTCAGCGGATCGATCAGGAAGCCCAGGTTGACCGCGAGGTCGCCGCCGAAGAACCAGCGGTACGCGATCACGGTGCGCGGCTCGGGATGGCCGAGCGTCTGCCCGAAGACCCAGAGCACGCAGAGGAACGACAGGAGGACCGAGCCCCAGCCCAGCCGGTGGGCGATCTCGTGCGAGTAGCGGTGCCCCAGCATGACGTTGAGCCCGTTGGCCAGCACCGCGAGGAGCGGAAAGAGCGGGATGAGGATGACGATCAGATCAAACATGGGGAATCGGCGCTTACCATTTCAATAAGTTGATCTGGTCCACGTTGGTGGCGATCTTGCCGCGGAACACGACGATGATGATCGCCAACCCCACGGCGGCTTCCCCGGCCGCGATGGCGATCACGAACAGGGACATGATCTGGCCCGCGAGTGAGTCCAGGTGGTGGGCGAACGCCACGAGGTTGAGGTTGGCCCCGTTCAGCATGATCTCGACGCACATGAGCACGATGATGAAGTTCCGCCGGACGAGCACCCCGACGAGCCCCGTCACGAACAGGATCGCGCTCACCGCCACGTATGCCCCGATGGGTACCATCGTTAACGATCCCCGCCCCTGACTTCGGAAGGGGTGGGGGTTTTCGCCAGGACGATGGCCCCGACGATGGCCCCCAGCAGGAACACGCCCACGATCTCGAACGGCAACAGGTAGTCGCTGAACATTAAAATTCCGATCGCCGTGCTGTTACCCACCGCTTCGACGGCCTTGGTCGTTGCCGGGCCCTTCATCCCGCCGTACCGGGAGGCCAGCAGCACCAGCAGGAGCTCGACGGTCAACGCGCCGACGCCCATGATGTACCAGGCGTACCGGCGGTGGAAGTACCGCTCCTCGGTCTTGAGGTTGAGCAGCATGAGGACGAACAGGTACAGGATCAGGATGGCGCCGGCGTAGATGATGATCTGCACGACCGCCAGGAACTCGGCGTGCAGCAGCACGAAGAGCCCCGCCATGTGCCCCAGGAGCGCGAGCAGGGCGATGCCGCAGTGCACAGGGTTCCGGAGCGCCACCGTCAGCACCCCCGCCGCGACGCTGACCAGGGCGAAGTAGGCGAAGAAGATCGGTGTCATGCTTAGGAGTCTTGCGGGGGTGTGAGGCCAGCGACTTGATGCGGAAACTTATAGCGGTACTGAAGGCTCTCCGTGTCGTTCTTCTCTTGGTTGTGGGCGTACAGGTAGCGCTTGGCGTCCTCGATGTGCTTCTCTCCGATCTCGTAAAGTCGCTGCTTGTCGAAGATGAGTTGGCGCTTGTCGGCGGTGGAGTACTCGTACATCTTGGTCATCGCCAGCGCGTTGACCGGGCAGGCCTCGACGCAGTACCCACAGAAGACGCACTTGGTGATGTCGATGTAGAACTCGGTCGCGTAACGGGACAGCGGCACGTCCGGGTTCTCGGCGCTCACTACCTTGATGCAGCGGGACGGGCAGGCCGCCTCGCAGAGGTCGCAGCCCACGCAGCGCTCCGTGCCGTCGTCGTAGCGCAGGAGCCCCAGCGCCCCGCGATGGGCGTCCGGGATCGTCCGCTTCTCCCGCGGGTACTGGAAGGTGACGGGCTTGACGAACATGTGCTTGAGCGCGACCCGCATCGCCATCCGGATCTCGGAGAACGAGAGGGCGTCCCACACCTCGCGCAGCAGGCTTTTTTCTTCAGTCTTCTCAGTCATGCTGACGTCCTCTTCGACTTACAGCTTCTCGATCGCGACACGGATGAACTTGAACGCCGGCACGCTCGTCGTGGGATCGACGACGCACTCGGCCAAATCTTTAATGGGTGGCTCGTTGAAATGCTCGGGGAAGAAGCACGTCCCCCGCGCGAGATCGTGATTCGGCTCAGTCCGTAGCTCGACGGCGCCCTGCGCCGAGGTCACACGCACCGCGTCCTGGGGACCGAGCTGCAGCTGCGCGAGGTCCTCCGGGTTCATCTGCAGGCGACCCTTGCTGGGGTAGAGCTGGAGCAGGCCCGGCGCGCGCGTCGAGAGCTTGCCCGAATGGTACAGCACTTGCCCGATGGTCAGCGCGAAGGGCCGCGCCGCTTGATCGGCCTCGGCGCCTGCAGCGTAGCGCGCCGCGACCTCGCGGACGTAGTCGTCGCGCAGGTAGCCCTCCGGCCGGGCGGTGACGGGCCGGGGCTCACCGAGGTTGTAGTACCCCGGCAGGAGCTTCATGATCTCCCGCTGGACATCCTGCGCCGCTTCGTACTCCATCGGATGCCCCAACACCGTGCCCAGCGCCGCGAAGATCTCCCAGTCCGGGCGGGCATCTTCGTACGGCTCCAGCGCGGGGCGGACCCGGTTCACCTTTCCTTCCAGGTTGGTGAAGGTACCGTCCTTCTCGGCGAAGGTGGTCGCCGGGAGCACGACGTGCGCGAGCTGGCCGGTCTCGGTCAGGAAGGGGTCCTGGCAGAGCAGCAACTCGACCTTCTCCAGCGCTTCCCGAACGCCGGTCGAGGCCGGCAAGGTCGCAAGCGGATTCTCTCCCACCAGATACAGCGCCTTGATGCGCCCCTCGCGGCAGCGCTTCAAGATCTCCATCAACGTCGCGCCCGGATCGGGCGACGGCAGCGAGCAGCGCCACGCGGTCGCGAACTTGGCGCGGGCGTCCTCGTCGGCATAGAGCGCCTGCCCCGGCAAGAGCTCCGACGCCACCCCCATGTCCACCGCCCCCTGCTCATTGGCCTCTTCCGGCAGCGCGTTCACGCCGCAACCGGGCCGCGTGAGCTTGCCGGTCACCCAGGCAAGGTCCACGAGGTTCAGGACCCCCGCATAGCCGTCGACCTGCCGCGTCACGCCCTCGGCGCACAGGATCACGGCCTTCGGCGCCTCGGCGTAAAGCCGGACCGCCTCGACCACCGCCTCCCGCGACGTCCCGGTCCGGGCCGTGAGGACCTCCCACGACAAGCCGGCCACCGCGGCCTTCAGCGCGCCAAAGGCCTCCGGCGCGGCGGTCGTGGCGGCCTCGTCCACCAGATCCTCCTCGACCGCGGCCTTGACCAGCGCCTGGATGAACCACCGCTCGCTCCCCGCCGTGATCGGCAACGGGTGTGAGGCGAGCTTGGCGATGTTGGTCAGCCGCGACGTGGCGACGATCGCCTGTGCGCCGTACACCCGGATGGCCTCTTTCACCCGCAGGCTGGCGACCGGATTGGTCTCGGTGATGTCGGTCCCGATGAGCAGGAGCACGTTGGCCTTCGTGATCTCTTCGTAACCGTTCATCATCCGGCCGACGCCAGCGGCGTGCTGGAGGGCCCGCGTGAAGTTCAGATGGCCGTAGCGCGCGCTGCTGTCCACCTGATTGGTGCCAATCGCCGCGCGCATCAGCTTCTGGAACAGGTAGAGTTCCTCGTTCGTGCAGCGGGCGGTGATGAGTCCCGCGATCGCGTTGGGACCGTGCTGGGCCTTGATGGCCTTCAGCCGCCCGACCACCGTGTCCATGGCTTCAAACCAGGAGCGCGGCGCGAACCCCTCATCCGTGCGGACCAGAGGCATGCCCAGCCGTTCTTTGCTGTCGATGTACTGGAACCCGAAGCGGCCGCGCACGCACAGCCCGCCGTGGCCCTCGGCGGTCTCCGCGCGATCGCCCCACTTGTTCTTCCAGGAGAGCGGCGACGTCACCCGCTGGACGTCCTTCCCGCTGGTCTCGATGGACATCTGGCAGCCGTCGGCGCAGTAGGCACACGTGCTCGTCGTCTTCTTCAACTGCCACGGTTTGTAGACGTACTTGGAATACTTGTTCGTGATGGCACCCACGGGGCAGACCGCCAGGCAGTCCCCGCAGAACTCGCAGACGAGGCCCTTGTCCCCCTTCGCCACCACGTGTGTGGTGCCCTCTTTCTTGAAGAACTGAAGGGCGTCCACCATCTGCACGTCCTTGCAGATGTTGATGCATTCCCCGCACAGGATGCAGCGGTTCATGTTGAAGTCGAGCACGAGGCTGCGCCGGTCCTCGGGCAGGCCCTTGGGCTTGGCGTTGACGAGGTTCGTGACGCCGTGCTGGAAGGCCATGTCTTGCAACTCGCAGTGGCCGTCGGCGTCGCAGACCGGGCAGTCCAGGGGGTGGATCGTGAGGTGCTTCTCCACCGCCTTCTTGCGGGCCAGAAAGAGATCCTCTCCCTCGCACCGCACCTGCATGCCGGCCTCGGCCTTGGCCGTGCAGGATCGGACCGGCGCCTTCTTGCCCTCCACCATCACGAGGCACATCCCGCAGGAGCCGAATGGGTCGAAGGTGTAGTGATAGCACATCGCCGGGATAATCTTGCCGGTCTGGGAGATCACGTCGTAGAGCGAGACCCCCTGCTTCGCTTCGACCTGCTGGCCGTCGATGGTCAGCCGGATGGTCGGGGCTTCGATGTCTGGCGATGTCACTGGTTTCAACGCCATCTGATTACTCCAAATCCTAAAACCACAGAATGCTCAAAACGGCCGCCAACGAGGCCGCAGGGAAGCTCGGGCACCGAGGCGTACTTTTTTCGTACGTTGAGGTGAACGAGCGACCGAGAACAAAGTTGGAGGCTGTTTTCAGCATTTCTGTCACCTGTCGCACTCGCCCATGACTATGTCGTACGTGCCGAAGATCGTCACGATATCGGCGATCATGTAGCCTCGGGCCATGAAATCGAACGCGCCCATATGAATGAAGGAGGGGGCGCGAATCTTCAGGCGGTAGGGTTTCCCTCCGCCGTCGCTGACGATGTAGAACCCCAACTCGCCCTTGGCGGCCTCGGTCCCGCAATAGATCTCCCCCTTCGGGGCCTGAAAACCCTGGGAGAACAGCTTGAACTGCTGAATCATGCTGGCCAGGTCATTGAAGACCTTGTCCTTGGGAGGTAACGTCACGCTCGGCACGTCGGCCATGACCGGCCCGTCGGGAATCTTCCCCAGGAGCTGCTTGACCATGTTCCGGCTCTGCCGCATCTCCTCGACGCGGACCCAGTACCGGTCGTACGTGTCGCCATTCTTGCCGACCGGCACGCTCCACTCGCAGTCGCCGTACGCGGCGTAGGGCTCGAACTTGCGCAGATCGTAGTCCACGCCGGACCCGCGCAGCGTCGGCCCGCTCAATCCAAAGTTGACGGCGTCCTCGGCCGAGATCACCGCCACGCCCTTGGTGCGTGAGAGCCAGATCCGGTTGGTGTTCAAGAAGGTGACGTACTCCTCCAGCTTCGGCGGGAAGTAGTCGCAGAAGCGGCGCAGCTTTTCGACCAAGTCCGGCGTGAAGTCCCGTTCGACACCTCCGATCCGGTACCAGCTCGTGGTCAGCCGTGCCCCGCAGAGCTCGTCAAAGAAGTCCAGGAGGATCTCCCGGTCGCGGAAGGTGTAGAAGAACACCGTCATCGCGCCGATGTCCAGCGCCTGTGTGCCGAGCCAGAACAGGTGCCCGATGATCCGCTGCACCTCGGCCACGATCGTGCGCAGGTACTCCGCGCGCGGAGGGACTTTCAAATCCAGCAGCTTCTCGACGGCCCGGCAGTAGGCGAAGTTGTTGTACATCGCGCAGACGTAGTCCAGGCGGTCCGTGTGGGGGATGAACTGATGATAGGTGCCGTCCTCCGCCAGTTTCTCCACGCCCCGGTGCAGAAACCCCATGACCGGCGTCGCCTTGACGATCCGCTCGCCCTCCAGGGCCAGCACCACCTTCAGCACGCCGTGCGTGCTGGGGTGCTGGGGCCCCATGTTGAGCATCATCTCCTCGGTGCGCAGCGTCGGCAGCGTCGGATTCGCCGGATGCTCCGGGTCCACCTTATAGACGGTGGTGCGCTGATCTTCTAATGGCTGCGGCATGGGCCCTTATCCGGTCTTCTCACCGATGAAGGTGAACGTGTCGCGCCACCCCTTGCCGCGCACGGGGAAATCCTTCCGCAAGGGATAGCCTTCCGGGAAATCATCCGGGAGCAGGACCCGCACGAGGTTCGGATGGTTCCGGAACCGGATCCCCATCATGTCGTACACCTCGCGCTCCATGAAATCGGCCCCCTTCCAGATGTCCGTCATAGAATCCGCCACGCAATCGTCTTCCGGTACCCCGCTCTTCACGCGGATCCGCTGCTTGCGCCGGATCGAGTAGAACTCATAGACGACCTCGAACCGCTCGGGGTGGTCCGGCCAATCCACGGAGCTCACGTGGACGATGTAGTCGTAGTCCAGTCCGGGATCGTCATGCAGATACCGGCAGACCGCGTGCAGGCGATCCCGCTTCACGTGGAGGGTCAGGTCGCCCCGCCACTCGACGGCGCTCTGGACGGCTTCGGGGAAGGCCTGCTGGATCTTCTGGGCGTCGGGGTGCACGGTCAGGCCTTCACCGCCTCCGGCGGCTTCTTGTAGAACACGCTCCGCTGCATGATCTGCTCCTGGAGCTTGAGGATGCCGTCGAACAGGGCCTCGGGCGTGGGCGGGCAGCCCGGCACGTACATGTCTACGGGGATGAACCGATCGACCCCCTGCACGACGCTGTAGCTGTCGTAGATGTTGCCGGAGGTCGCGCACGACCCCATCGCGATCACGTAGCGCGGCTCCGGCATCTGATCGTAGATCTTCCGGATCACCGGTGCCATCCGCACACACACCGTGCCGGCCACGATCATGAGGTCGGACTGCCGCGGAGACGCGCGAAAGACGCCGGCGCCGTACCGATCGATGTCGTAGCGCGAAGAGACCGCGGCGATCATTTCGATGGCGCAGCAGGCCAAGCCGAAGGTCATCGGCCAGAGCGACCCTTTGCGGGCCCAATTGACGGCCTTCTCCAGCGTGGTCAGGATGATCCCCGTATCCCCGTCCTTCTGGTGGCCGCGCGCGACCTGGATGAGATTCAGCGCCGGTTCGTTCTGCCCCGTCAGTCCCATTCCAGCGCCCCTTTCTTCCAGGCATAGACATAGCCGACGACGAACAGCGCGATGAAGATCAACATCTCCACCATGCCGATCACGCCGATCCGGTCGAACGCGACGGCCCACGGGTACAGAAACACGATTTCAATGTCGAAGATCACGAACAGCATCGCGATAATGTAGTAGCGGACCGGAAACGGCATCCGTGCATCGGAGAAGGGTTCACTCCCGCACTCGTACGGGCTGAGTTTTTCCGGGTCAGGCAGTTTCGGCTGGAGAAGGTGACTCAGGACCAGCGTGCCTGCCCCGAACGCAAACGCCACCCCGATGAACACCAGGATCGGGAAATAATTCGAGAGATAGGACAGCAGATGCGCAGGACCGTCCACTTTTTCGCCCCCCTAACACAACGACTTAACAATGGAAAAAACAGTCTAACATCGCGTTTTCAAACAAAGCAAGCAACCAAAAGACCCATAAACCGCGCTTTGGATGGGCCTTACGGCTTCTCAGACGATGCCCGGCGGGCTACTTTCTCCGGCGGGGTACGAAGATCCCGTGGCGGCTGGCCTGAACCTGCCTCCCATTGCTCTGTCAGCGGTTCAGCCGTTTTTGTCCTTCGATGAATCTGCGTACGGACCCGCTTGGAGGTGGTCTTGCCGAAGTCAGGTGGGTCCGGCTGGTTGGTCAACGTCCTTTGATCAAGCTTGGCCATGCCGCGCTTTTTTTCCATTACCTGCTACAAAGGCTGTCTCGATCTGCCTGGTAGAGCCGGAGGCATGGGCACCGGCCCGCGTGGTCCCTCACCCGGCGTCATCGGGTCGTAGAGCCGTTCGTTCCCGTTGACGCCGTCTTCTTCTACATCAATCCACATCTCGCCCTTGCTCGGTTCGAACTCCCCGTTGCCGTCAAGGTCCACCCAGTAAAAGAGCGGATGGGCAAACGTGATGGCGACCTCATAACCGTACTGGTTGACTGACACCTTATACGTACGGCGAGCCGTCATGAAATCCGGCTTGCTTTCCTGGTCCGCCAGCTTGAAAACGCGGAAGAACATGTTGTTCCGCCAGTCGTAGTAGGCGTTCACTTCACGGCGGTCGAATTCGTCGGGCTCTGCGGGCAACGCGTACCCCGAAGGCGACAGACTGGCCCCTCCCTGCTCCGCTGATTCGAGCATCGCAGGGATGACACAAAGAAAGACCGTCACGCCGATCACACCCAACACTCGTCGCATAGTTATACGGTAGCACCATCATAACCCCTCGTCAATCAAGAGTTTTATCTTGACTTCTGTTCGATATCTGCTATGCTCCCCTTAGTGTGAACTTGGAGGCTGGCATGGGAATACCACGACAGAAGCGGGCATGGGTTCAGGTCTTGGTCGTCGCATGGGGGCTGAGTCTTCCGGCAGGAGCCGTCACTCCGGCCTTCGCTGAAGACGCTCAGGCACCGCCAACTCGGGCCTTGGTAGGCGACCCAGCCATCGCCTTTCAAGGCGGGTACCTCAAGTTCTCCGAGCAAGCCTCCGGCCTGGTAGTTGGCTCGCGCGACGCCAAACAGCTCTTCGGGATGGGCGATGTCCTCTACATCCGGGTGCTGCCGGAGGCGAACGTGAAGGTCGGCGACCGGCTCACCCTCTACCGCCCCACAAGGCAAGTCTACCATCCGGTCACGCAGGCCCCATTGGGACACATCATGGTCATTCTGGGCATTCTCCAAGTCACGACCGAACCTAAGGAGAACGTCGTCTCGACTCGCATCGAACGCGCCTTCGACTCGATCTCGCCCGGCGATTTGGTGATGCCGTTCCAACTCCCCCCAGAGGTGCCGGCCCAGCAGACGACCAGCGGGCCCCTCACGGGAGTGATCGTGGACTTCAAGCAGGCGCGCCAGGTCACCGCACAGTCGGAAATCGTTTACATCGACCGGGGTGAGACGGATGGCGTCGCGCTGGGAGACCGCTTCAGCGTGATCCGTCCGGGCCGCCGGCTCTCCCTCATGACCAAGAACCCGGACGTGGTGCTCGCCGAGATCAAAGTCATCGGGCTGCAGCCACAGACCGCGACCGCCTATGTGGTGCAGAGCCGTGACGCCATCCATCGGGGAGACATCGTGAGCCGCATGCTGCCCCCATCGCCGCCAGTCAAGCCAGTCAAGGAGGTGCCGAAAGCCGAGGGCGCACCGCCGGCTGTCGCCAAAGTGACGTCGCCTGAAGCGCCGGCGCCGCCCCCCTCGACGGCCCTCGAGGACATCTACTTCGACTTCGACAAGTGGGCGCTGACGGATCAGGCCCAGAAGACCCTCACGGCACAAGCCGAACTCCTCAAGCAGAACGCGAATGCTGCGGTTACCATCGAGGGCTACGCCGACGAACGGGGAGGCACGGAGTATAACCGGATCTTAGGGGAAAAACGGGCCCTGGAAGTCCGCCGCTTCCTCACGGAGTTGGGAGTCAGCAATCCCTTCACGGTCATCAGCTTTGGAAAGGACAAGCCGTTCTGCACCGAGAAGGATGAGGCCTGCTACATGCAAAACCGCCGGGCCCGTCTCGTGGTCGCCGGCAACTGATTTGCATATGCTTCGACCGCGATTTAGGATAAGGCATCGCATGTTCCGGAGAACGGCCATCGCCATCATCTGTGCCCTCTCCCTGACCGTGACAACAGCGCTGGCCGGAGAACAATTCGTCGGCGAGGTCCTGAAAGTGGACACGGCAGCGAACAAGCTGACCGTCAAGAAGCCGGACGGGAACCGGTTCACCTTCGTCGTGAACGCCAAGACGGCTTTCACGGGAAGCCGAAAGTCCCTGAGCGACCTGGCCAAGGGAGACCAGGTGACCGTCGAGTTTCAGACCGGCGGCGGCCAGTACACCGCTTTAAAGGTGACCGCTCAGTAACACGCATGCCTTGGCCGCCGACGCCCCGCTGTACCTTCAGGTAGCCGTCCCCCGCCGTCTCTCTCGCGTCTTCACGTACGTCGTCCCATCCGGCGATCCAGGTCCATGGGTACCCGGCATGCGTGTCCGCGTCCCGTTCGGACGGAGCACGCTGACCGGCTACATCGTGACGGTCACGCCCCACGCCGACACCGGCGGGAAGACTGCGCGGATCCGAGAAGTCCTCGCACGGGTGGACGAGAAACCCAGCATCCCGCCAGACCTCCTTGCGCTGGCCCAATGGGTTTCGGAGCGGTACCTGGCCCCGTTGGGACAATGCCTGCGTCTCGCGTTCCACGGCGCTCCCGACAAGGCACACTCCGCCGCACGTACGAAACGCACGGACAATATTCCCTCCGTCACTCCTGTTCCCGCCTCCGATCCTTCAGCATTCAGCATTCAGCGTTCAGCGTTCAGTGAAGAAATGGCTCCGCTCCGCGCGAAGCTCCTGGACGCCCTTGCCCAGCATCGCCAGGAACGCATCTTCCTGCCCGCGGCCACCTACGAGTTGGGGGAACTCTACGACAACGCCATCGAGGCGACGCTGGAGCAGGGACGGACCGCGCTCGTGTTGCTCCCTGAAGTCGTACGCGTGGAGGCGAGCCAAGGCGTTTTCCTGTCTCGTTGGGGACGTCGCTGCCAGGTGTATCATGGCGGCCTTCCTCCCGGAGCGCGTCGGAAGGCGTGGGCCCGCATCCAGCAGGGCGAAGCGTCCGTCGTGGTGGGCACCCGTTCAGCCGTCTTGGCCCCCCTCGCCCATCTGGGACTCATCGTCATCGACCAGGAGGACCATCCCGCCTACAAGGCGGAAAACGTGCCCCGTTACGATACGCGGGTCGTGGCCGACGAACGCGCCAGGCGCGCCGGAGCCGTGCTCGTGCTGGCCTCCGCACATCCTTCCCTGACAACCGTGCACGCAGTCGGTTCGGAGGTCCTGCTGCTCCGTGCGACCCCCGACGGGGCGCCGCAAGCGACGGTGGTGGACCTGCGTGACGCGCCATTCGGCACCATATTGAGCCCGCCGCTCACCGAGGCGATCGCAGACTGTCTGGCTGCTGGCAAGAAGGCTCTCCTGTTTCTCAACCGCAAGGGGTATGCCCCGGTCCTCCAGTGTCGTGACTGCGGCCAAGCCGTGAAGTGCCCGGCCTGCGCGGTGGGATGGGTGTACCATAAACACGACGGCCTGCTCCGATGCGGTCATTGCGGCAGCACCGGACAGGTGCCGGAGGCCTGCCCGTCCTGCCTGGGAGCCCGTCTGTCCCCCTCCGGATTCGGGACCGAGGCCGTGGAAGAAGCAGTGCGAGTCCGATTCCCCGAGGCCCGTGTCGCCCGCCTGGAACGCGATCGTCCCGGCGGGGATCGCGCCAACGCGGCGATCCTCACCCTGTTGCAGGCCGGAGAGCTCAACATCCTGATCGGCACCCAACTGGTCGTCACGCGGTCTCCCCGACCGGTCGTCTCCCTGGTGGGCCTGGTCCATCCCGATGCCGCGTTGAACCTGCCGGACTTCCGGGCGGCCGAACGGGCCTACCACACGATGCGTGAGGTGATGGCGCTGGCCGACTCTAAGGATTCGACCGCTCGCATCGTGATGCAGACCTACGTCCCGCAACATCACGTAATCCGCGCCCTGGCCGAACGGGATCCCCGATTCTTCTACGACAACGAATTGGCGGCCAGGAAGGCGCTGGGCTATCCCCCGTTCGGCCAGCTGATCGGGTTGCGGGTCAGTGGCACCAAGGAGGAACGAGTCGAGACCGCTGCGACCAAGTGGGCGACTCTCTTACGAGCCGAAAGCGAGCGCGCGCGTCCCGCGCACTTCGAGATACTGGGCCCGATCCCTGCCACCCCGTTCCGCGTACGCGGTCGCGTACGCTGGCAGCTTGTGGTGAAGGGGCCGGATGGGACGGCGTTGCGGCAGGCCGTGCAGGCGACGCTCGCAGAGTTGGAAAAAGCGGGACGCGCCGGCGGCCTCCGTTGCGACATCGACGTCGACCCGCAGAGCTTGCTGTAAAGCTTGCTGTGATGAGTGCAACCGACTGTCATTCTGAGCGCAGCGAAGAATCTCAACCACGATTGAGACCCTTCACTTCGTTCAGGGTGACATGAGAATCAGGACTTGGGGGGCGCCTCCGGCGGCTCGCCGCGCTTGATCCAGCGAAAGACGCCGTAGGCGAAGGTCAGCCAGAATGTGGCGAAGATGACGCCGAAGACTCCCGCGCGAAGCAGGTCGATCATCTGATCCTCGCTGGGTTCCGCCACGCCGCTCATCTGTAGTTTGATCATCTGCACCGCGGGCCAACTCAGACTCTCCAGCCCCAGAAACAGGCACGCCCACGCCCAGATGTGCTTGGGCGTCGTGCCCAACCAGACCAGCAATGCAGTGAAGCCGAGCCCGGCCAGCACGGCCCAGGACACGGGAATCGGGTTCCATGCCATCGTGAACCCGAACGTGACGACGACGCCCGCCGCGACCGCATTGAGTTTGAGTGTCCACTCTCCCATGGGTCTCGTGAAACGTTATTCGTTAAACGTTAATCGTTGGGAAAATTCATGATAGGCGAACAGGCAGGAGTGGTCGAGTCCTGCCCTTCATGAACGTATAACGAATAACGGTTAACGATTAACGTTCGAAGATGGTGCCGAAGGCGGGATTTGAACCCGCACGGGTTTCCCCACACGCCCCTCAAACGTGCGTGTCTGCCATTCCACCACTTCGGCGCCGAATGCGATTATATAGTGGCCGTGGACCATACTGTCAATTGACCCCCGGTTGACACCCATCGGCATCGCTCGTAGAATCCACTTCGATCATGAATCCACGCATCGCGGCATTTTTCGACCTTGATAATACGATCGTGCCCGGCTCCGCCATCGAGCACCCCTATTTCCGGCTGCTCTGGCGCCGGGGGCTGGTGGGACCCAAGGACCTCCTGCGCAGCGTCGGGGTGCTGCTGCGGGAGGTCCCGCCGTTCACCTTCGACCCGCTCCGACGCTACAAGGCCTATCTGGCGGGCAAACCCATCGAGGCCATCGAGGCTTCGGCCCAGGGCTTTTTCTGGGGACAGGTCTGCCCGCGGATCTCGGAACAGGCGCATCGCGCGATCGAGGAGCACCGCGCGCAGGGGCACCGGTTGGTGTTGCTGACGGGCTGCCCTGATTTTCTCGTGGCCCCGCTGGCCACCTATCTAAAGTTGGATCATGTTATCGCGGGCCGGCTGGAGCGTGCAGACACGGTTTTTACCGGCCGCATGGTAGAGCCGTATCCCTACCGCGAGGGCAAGCGACTGGTAGCCGAGCGGCTCGCCGCCGAGGAGGGGCTCGACCTAGGCGCCAGCTTCATGTACGGCGACAGTCCCGGCGACCTGCCGATGTTGGAAACGGTCGGGCATCCCCGCGTCGTCAATCCGATCCGCGGCATGGTCCGGATCGCGCGACGGCATGGCTGGCCCATCCTGTATTGGAACTGATCCCTGTCTCCATGCGTATCACCGAAATCTTCTTCAGCATCCAAGGCGAATCCTCCTATGCGGGGCGGCCCTGCGTCTTTGTCCGACTCACGGGCTGCCCACTGCGGTGCACGTGGTGCGACACCGCCTATGCCTTCCACGGAGGCACCGAGCGCAGCCTTGAGAGCATTCTCGCCGAAGTCGAGCGCCACGAGTGCCGGCTGGTCGAGATCACCGGAGGCGAGCCGCTGGCGCAAAGTGAGGTCCATGAGCTCATCACCGCACTGGCCAATCGCGGGCACACAGTGCTGATCGAGACGAGCGGCGCGCTGGATATTGCGCCGGTAGACTCGCGGGCCATTCTCATCATGGATCTCAAGTGCCCCGGCAGCAGCATGGAAGATCGGAACCTCTGGGCCAACCTCCCGAAGCTCAAGCCGACGGACGAGGTCAAATTCGTGATCAAGGACCGCGGGGACTACGAGTGGGCCGTCGCGAAGATCCGCGAGCATGCGCTGACGGACAAACACACGGTCCTTTTCAGTCCCGTCTTCGGTGAACTGGACCCGCGGACGCTCGCCGAGTGGGTACTGGCCGACCGGCTGCCCGTCCGCCTCCAATTGCAATTGCACAAGCTTATCTGGGATCCCGAGATGCGGGGCGTCTGAAGGAGCCCAGCCAAGAGCATGATGGACATCAAGGTTCGCACAGGTCATGTGGAGGAGGAAGCGGCTGACGCCGTCGTCGTGATGCACTGCGCGGAGAGCCCACGCCTGACCGGAGGGGCCGCCGCACTCGATACGCAGCTCAAGGGGCGGCTGGTCGCCCTTCTCAAGAGCGGCGAGTTCACCGGTAAGCCCAATCAGGTCTCCATCGTGCACATCGCGCCCGGCGAGCGCGTGCACGCCAAGCGGGTGGTGCTGGTAGGGCTCGGCAAGCCCAAGGAGGTCTCGCTGGAGAAGCTCCGCCAGGCCACGGCCACGGCCGCCAAGGCGATCCACACTGTGGGCGCTGAGTCGTTTGCCGTGTCCGTGCAGGACCCCGCCCAACTCCTGACCGAGCTGCCCGCCGCCAGCCGCGTGCGCGAAGTTGCCCAGGCCCTCGTCGAAAGCGCGATCCTGGGCCTCTACCAGTTCACGGTCTACCACACGGAACAGAAGGACAAGGCCAAAGACGTCCGGCGCATGACCGTGCTGGTGAGCGATCCGCCTGCGCTGGCCCAGGCGCAGCAGGGGGCCCGGCAGGGACAGATCGTCGGGGAGGCCGCCACCTACGTGCGTGACCTCTGCAACCACCCGGCGAACGTCGTCACGCCGACCTACATCGCGAACGAGGCGAAAAAAGTGGCGCGGGAACGAGGCGTGCGCTGCACGATCCTCGACCGGCCGCAGATGGAGCGCCTCGGGATGGGCGCCATCCTGGGCGTCGCCCGGGGGAGCCACGAGCCTCCCAAGTTCATCCTCCTGGAATACCGGGGCGGCCCCCGTGGCGAGCGGCCGGTGGCGCTCGTCGGCAAGACGATCACGTTCGATTCGGGCGGGATCTCGCTCAAGCCGGCCGACAACATGGAACAGATGAAAGCCGATATGACCGGTGGCGCCGCCGTCCTGGCGGCGGTCCGGGCGGCGGCACGGCTCCGCCTGCCGCTCAACCTCGTCGCCGTGATCCCGGCCACGGAAAACATGCCGGGTGGGCGCGCGATCAAGCCCGGGGACGTCCTCCGGAGTCTCTCCGGCAAGACCATCGAAGTCATCAACACGGACGCCGAGGGGCGTCTGATCCTCGCGGACGGCCTGACGTACGCCCAGCGCTTCAAGCCTGCCGCTCTCGTGGACATCGCGACGCTGACCGGCGCCTGCGTCGTGGCCTTGGGCAACCACGCCATCGGCGTGCTGGGGAACAACGAGCAGTTGATCGGGGAGCTCAAGGACGCCGGCGAGCAGTGCGGCGAGCGCGCGTGGCAACTGCCGCTCTGGGAAGATTACTACGAGCAGATCAAGAGCGACGTGGCCGACCTGAAGAACACCGGCGGGCGGGCCGGCGGCACCATCACAGCCGCGGCCTTCCTCAGCAAGTTCGCGGGCGACGCGGTCTGGGCGCACCTCGACATCGCCAGCACCGACTGGAGCGAGCGCGAGCGCGCGTACATCCCGAAGGGCGCGACGGGCGTGGGGGCCCGCCTGCTGATCCAGTTCCTCTACAACCGGGCCAACGGTGTGCGGCCCGCCGCGACGCGCGGCCGCTGATGACGGTGATGCCGTGAATCTGCGAGAGAAGGTCGGTCAGCTCTTCATGCTCGGTGTTCAGGGGCCCGAGCTCACGGAGGATCTGCGCGCCCTCATCAAGACCTATCACCCCGGGGGGGTCATCCTCTTCAGCCGCAACCTGACCGATCCTGAGCAGGCCGCGCGCCTCACCAACGCCCTGCAGAAGCTGGCCCCCAAGATGCCTATGCTGGTGGCCATCGATCAGGAAGGCGGCCGGGTGGCGCGGCTGCCCAAGGGCTTCACGGTGTTTCCGGGACAGGGCACCCTGGGCCGTGCCGGGACCGTTTCCCTGGCGTACAGCTTCGCCGAGGCGACTGCCAGGGAGCTGCGCGCGATCGGCGTGAACATGAACCTGACCCCGGTCCTGGATGTGAACACCAATCCGCAAAATCCCGTCATCGGCGACCGGGCCTTCGGGAGCGATCCGGAATTGGTGGAAACGCTTGGCCTCGCCGTGATCGCCGGGCTGCAGGACAACGGCGTGCTGGCCTGCGGCAAGCACTTCCCCGGCCACGGCGACACGGCGGCGGACTCGCACAAGGAGCTGCCGACTGTGTCCCACGGGCTCGACCGGCTGCACGAGATCGAGCTGCGGCCCTTCGTGCACTGCTTCCACAACGGGCTCGCGGCCGTCATGACGGCGCACGTCCGCTATCCTGCCTTGGACCCGGAGCACCCCGCCACACTGTCCCAGGCCATCCTGACCGACCTGCTCCGCACCCAGCTCCAGTTCAAGGGGCTGGTGCTGACGGACGACCTGGAGATGCGCGCGATCCTCGACGATCACAGCATTGAAGCGGCGGCCATCCGCGCGCTGAATGCCGGCGCGGACATCCTGCTGATCTGCAAAGACGCCGATCGCCAGGCGGCCGCCATGGAGGCCGTCTACCGCGCCGCGAAAGACGGCGACGTGCCGGCGTTGCGGTTCGAGCACGCCCTGCTACGGGTGCTCGAGGCCAAGGAGCGCTACCTGCTGCCGTACACGCCGGCAGACCCCAAGCACGCCGCCGAGCTCGTCGGCACCAAAGCGCACCGCGAGGTCGCCCACGCCATCCGGGAGGCCGCCGAACAGGCCAGCGTCTGAGACCTTTTCCCCTCTCCCCTGTGTCTGCAGCTTACTTAATAGCCAGGGATTGCAACAACTACCATGTCTCGAGCGCGGATCGCATTACAGGCTGAAGAGGTGATCGCCGGGCGGCTCGCTTTCCGTGATTTCCTGCTGAACCTACCCGATGACATCGAAACCAAAGATCAGTTGGTTAGTGAATTGGTCGATCTTCTTGAACACGAGCCCAAGGTTGGCGGATTCCTTGGAGTTAGTGCGGAGGAGCATCAAAAGGAAATGTCACGCGCGTATCAACTGATTGCTTTGCTGAAGACCTCCTGAACCGAACGGAGATATTGGAGATAAAGGAAAGAGATAAAGACGACAGATTTATTTCCCGTGACGAGATCCATCGGAAAAATAGATCTGTCCCTTTTTCCGCTTTCCGTTACAGAGTTCGGACGTTGAGGACTTCGTCTTCGCGTAGGGCTTCGAGAGCAGACGCTGGGACGGTGGTGACGGCAATGGTATCGCCAATTGCATTGAAGACCTCGATGGAGTATCCCTCTGTACCATCAGGGGCAGCGTGGTGGTCTACCACCTTGACGATATCGCCGCGACGGAGACGATGCTCCGGGAGATCACACGTCAGCGCCACATCGGTGTAAAGTTCAAACTTCATCATATCCTCCGCTTGTCTGGGATAAGTGTAACGAACTTCGTGATGCCCGACAAGTGCTCGGTCATCCAGATAGTGCGAACGGCGAGCGTCTTGGTATTAGGGCCGGTAAGCGTTCCACGAATCTCGTAGTACCGGCCAAATTTGTTCGATGCGAGCAATACGGCTTCCAGCGGCAGTACCTGCGTACGCAAGTCCTCCAGCAATCGGTCGATGGTTCCCATCGCATAACCCGCCCGCGCCAGAAAGGCTGATTTATCGCCGCGCGCTTGCGGGAAAAGCAGGTAACGAGCGAGTTTTTCTTCTGCAATGATCGTGTCCGCAGGCAGTCTCATGCTACATGAGACACCGTGCGATACAAAAAAGCTAAACGGATGGTCTTGCGGCGTGTATTTCTGCAGGGTAGACTGAGCGTCCATGGGATTGAAGAAGGGCGATATCATCGACGAGTTCAAACGCTACCCGGACAGTTGCGGGCTCGTCGTCAAAGTGATGCACGGGGGAGAGGGCTTCCAGAAGATCGTCTGCTGCGGCCACGAACTGACGGAAGCGGACGTCGTGCCCGCCCGTCTCAACAAGTTCGGCCGCAAGCTCAGCCCTAAGGGCGTCGGTTACATCATTGACGAGAAGAAGAGCCACCCCAATGCGTGCGGCCTGCGTCTGATGGTCGTGGACGGCGGCCAGGGGCTGCAACGAATGGAATGCTGCGGCCACACGCTCACCCTGGCCGACGAAAAGGAGCTGCTCACCTT
>VBOK01000210.1 GCA_005877565.1 Nitrospirota bacterium | reverse complement strand
TGTGAGGCTGGCCGGTCTCATAGTCCACCATCTGCTCCAGGTTGCCGTGATCGGCGGTCAAGACCACGGCCCCGCCGATTCGGCGCATGGCGGAGATGACCTTGTTCAGACACTCGTCGATGACCTCGGCCGCCTGGATCGCGGCTTGCAGATTTCCGGTGTGGCCCACCATGTCCGGGTTCGCGAAGTTCAGCACGATCAGGTGGTACTGGCGGGACTCGATACGCCGAACAGCCTCGTCGGCGACCTCTCGCGCGGACATCTGCGGCTTTAGGTCGTAGGTCGCGACGTCACGGGGGGAGGGAATCAGCACACGGTCTTCGCCCGGATAGGTCTTCTCGTCGCCGCCGTTGAAAAAGTACGTGACGTGGGCGTACTTCTCGGTCTCGGCGATGCGGAGCTGCTTGAGCCCGCGCTCGCTGATCAGTTCCGGCAGGATACGCGTCAGACGGAACGGCGGGAAGGCTTCGAAGGTCGGTTCGATGAGGGCGCGCGTCAACTCGCGGGCACGGTCCGCGCGGAAGTTGTAGAAGAAAATCCCGTCGTCGTCGTCAATGCTCCCGATCGGATGGTCGTGTTGGTCCACGATGACGGCGGGGACCACGAACTCGTCGGTCACGTTCGCCACATAGCTCGCCGTCACGGCCTCCTCGGCCGACTTTCGATGCACGCCGGTTCCTTCGACGATTGCCGCGTAGGCCTTGGCCACGCGGTCCCACCGCTGGTCCCGGTCCATGGCGTAGTACCGCCCCATCACGGTGGCGATCGTCCCGACTCCAAGCTGGCGCATCCGCGCCTCGGCGGACTTGATGTAGCCGAGGCCGTTCCGCGGGGGTGTGTCCCGCCCGTCCAGGAAGGCGTGCACGAACACCGGTGGGCGGCCTTCCTTCTTCACCAGTTCCAGGATTGCCTCTAGATGGGCGATGTGGCTGTGCACCCCGCCGTCCGACAGGAGACCCAGAAGGTGCAGGCGGCCGCCGGTCGAGCGGACCTTGTGCAGCACCTGGGCGATCACCGGGTTTGTCGCGAAGGAGCCGTCGCGGATTGCCCGATTGATCCGGGTGAAGTCCTGGTACACGATGCGGCCGGCGCCGAGGTTCATGTGGCCGACCTCGGAGTTCCCCATCTGCTTGTCGGGCAGGCCCGTGTCCTCGCCGGACGCCGACAGCATGGTGTAGGGGCAGGTCCGAAGGAGCGAGTTGTAGAACGGCAGCCGTGCGAGGGCTAGGGCGTTGGCCTCCGTTTTCTGGCTCACGCCCCAGCCGTCTAAGATGACCAGCGCGACAGGTTTCACGTTAGTTGTCATGCCCGCGTCGATCCTTCGAAGTTGTCACCCTGAACGAAGTGAAGGGTCTCGACTGCCTGACACATGAGATTCTTCGCTTCGCTCAGAATGACACGCGCATTGTTGCTGATTTGGGGGAAAAAGGCCAGCCCGTCTACACAGGCTCGAACGGCGAGGCGACGCCCGGATAGGGTTGGGGCTGGACGGGCTCGCGCACGCTCTCGCGGGGCTGGCCGGTGCTGCCGAACGAAGGGAGCAGGTGGGCCAGCGTGTTCCAGCGTCCGCAGGCCTGGCAGCGCCCGCTCCACTCCTGCGCTTCGTCGTGACAGGCCGTGCAGGCGAACGGGGCCCCGACGGGCCGCGGCCGGTTGAGGGCTTCCTGCAGGATGATCAGCGCCGATTCCGTGTCCCCCTTGCGGATGTACAGACAGGCCATGATCTTGTGCAGGGCTCCGGTCGGATCCTGGAGGCCTTCCAGCGTCGAGAGCAGATCGAAGGCGTCGTCGATCATCTCCAGCCGGTAGTACAGCTTGCCGAGGGCCAGCTTGAGAAGCGGGTTCTGATCGTTGCGGCTCAAGGCGACCTGGTAGATGCGGAGCATCTCGCCCGGTTCGCCCATCTCCAGGTAGAGGTCCTCCAGGCGCTGCAGGAAGAGCGGATTGCCGGTCTTGACGTACGACTTCTCCCACGACTCCGCCGCGTGCTTCAGCTTGCCTTCCCGGATGAGCAGCTCGCCGAAGCCAATCCGCGCGGGCAGGAACCCTTTGTCCAGCTTGATCGCTTCCCGGAAGTAGCGCCGGGCAAGGTCGAGATCGCCGCGTTCCAAGCACTGTCGCCCGACCTCATATTTCAGTCCCGTCATGACCTGGGTCTCGGCACGGACTTCGTGCTCGGACAGGCCTGCCTTGAGGAGCCGTTCCTGGACCGCATGGGCCGCCTGCCACCTGCTGTTCTGGATGTGGATGTCGCGGATGCGGTAAAGGGCGGTCGGGTTGGTGCTGTCGAGTTTGAGTGCGCCCTCCAGCGCCTGGATCGCCTCGTCGTAGCGCTTGGCGTCTTCGAGGTCGCGGGCCAGGGAAAAGAGGATCTCCAGATTGCTTTCTTCGAGGGACCGGGCCCTCAGATGGAGCCGAATCGCCTCGTTGTAGTGCTTCTCCCGGCGGAAGATGTTGCCCAGCAAAAGCAGGGCGCGGGTGTGGAGGGGGTCCAGCGCCAGCAGCTTCTGCAACTGGGTGATCGCCTCGCTGGTCCGGCGGGAGAGCCAGGCCAGCACGCCGCTGCTGTAGTAACTCTGGAGCTTCTCCTCGCGCTTGCGCCGCTGGGTGGACCGCCAGTTGAGGATGAGGGTACGGACCTCGCGCACGCCGAACAGCATCACGACCGTCAGCGCCCCACCCGCGATGCAGAGGAGCACGAGATAGGTTGGGGTGACGTCGGTGGAGGTTTGTTTCGACA
>VBOK01000209.1 GCA_005877565.1 Nitrospirota bacterium | reverse complement strand
GGAGAACAGAACGGCCACGCCGACGGCCGCGCAGCTTCGGCTGGAGCGCGAAGCGACGAGGGAGCGCCATCTTCGCGAGGAAGCCCTCGCCAACCCGCTCGTTCAGGAAGCCCTCTCGGTCTTCGGGGGCGAGGTCAAGGAAGTACGGCACAGCCGTGCCCCGCTGAAGCCGGAAGGCGAGGCCGGGAGATGATCGCAGGACACGGATAGGGACGCGGATGTCCGACAAAGGCATGTTCGGCAATCTCGGCAACCTCATGAAACAGGCGCAGGCCATGCAGGAGCGCCTCGCCAAGGTCCAGGCGGAAGTCGCGACGAAGACCGTCCAGGCGACCGCGGGCGGCGGCATGGTGACGGTCGTCGCAAACGGCGCGATGGAGATCGTCTCGGTCAAGATCGATCCGGAAGTCCTCAAAGCCAGCGACGGCGAGATGTTGCAGGATCTGGTGGTGGCCGCTGCCAATGCGGCGCTCCGCAAGGCGCGCGAGATGGTGGCGGAAGAAATGAAGGGAATCACCGGGGGGCTGCAAATGCCCGGGCTCTTCTAACGTCCTCTAGCGATGGACCGCAAAGGCATCCTCGAAGACCTCGTGCAAGAGCTCACCAGCCTGCCCGGGATCGGTCGAAAGACCGCGCAGCGCCTGGCCTTTCACATCCTCAAGCAGCCGCGTGAGGACGCGGAACGGCTGGCCCGCGCCGTCCTGGCGGTCAAGGAACGGTTGGGGCTCTGCCGCCAATGCCGTAACCTCGCCGAGGGGGAGCTCTGCGACATCTGCCGAGACCCCGCGCGGGATGCGACCCGCGTGGTGGTCGTGGAGGACGTCACCACGCTGCACGCCTTCGAGCGGACCGGCGGGTACAAGGGGCTCTATCACGTGCTGGCCGGGGCGCTCTCGCCGTTGGACGGCGTGGGCCCGGCCGACATCAAAGCGCAGGACCTCGTGGACCGACTTGCGCGGGGCAAGGTCGAAGAGGTCATCATGGCCACATCCCCGACCATCGAAGGCGAGGCGACGGCCATCTATCTGTCGCGACTGATCAAGCCGATGGGCATCCGGATCAGCCGCATCGCCTGCGGCGTGCCGGTGGGAGTGGACCTCGAGTATGCTGATGAAGTGACCTTGCTGAAGTCGCTCGACGGCCGCTGCGCAATTTAGCTACTTCACAGTTTTCTTCAACGCCTCGATTCGCTTCTTGGCCGTCTCAATGCGCACTTTTTCCCCGGGAGTGTTTTCCACGTACGCCAGATAGTTCTCATAGGCCGTGAGGGCGCGGCGCGGCTGTGTGTCCTCGATGGCCTCCGCCAGATTGAAATGGGCGTCCGCGTAATTCGGGCGCAGCCCGATGGCGGTGTGATAGGCCTCCGCCGCCCGCGCCTTGTCTCCCATGAGCGCGTAGACCTTGCCCAGATGGTTGACCACCTCCGGAATCGACGGCCGGATCTTCAACGACGTCTCGATGGCGGCGGCGGCCTGCGGCAGCAGTCCCTTGTCGCGGTACGCCAGACCCAGGCGGTGATGGGCCTCGGCCTGATAGAGAGGCTCGCTCAAGCCGATCGCGATCGCGCGTTGGTAGGCCTCCACGGCCGCATCGTTCTCTTTCTGCCCGCACAGGCCGAAGTGGGCCACCTCGCCCTTCGCGAAGTGCTGCCTGGCGATGTAGTCCCGGCTCTCGCTGTCGGCCGGGCCGTAGGTGGCCCGCGGCTGCACTCCCGTGTGGAGGTGAATCTTCGTCAGGAATTCCGGCTTGTATGGTGAGAGCAGCGGGAGGTATGGCGTAAGCATGCTGGAATCGAGATAGAGGCTCTGTCGCTCTCCTTTCGGAATCGTGATGGCCCGCGTGCTCACGCGCTCGCCCTGGACGCCGTACAGCCGACCTGAGCGCAGGCCGGCGGCGCGCCCGGAGACTTCGGCGGGGAGGAGAAAGTCGGTCGGGACCTGCTTGGCGAGCCAAGCCGTATAGTCGCGCTGGGAGGCGAGGTCGAGTCCTTCGTAGAGAATCCCGATGTAGCCGATCAGGAGGCCGCGGTCGTCGAAGAACAGGTGGTACTCGCTTTCGCGGCCGGCGGTAGGGCGGTCGACCGTGATCTCTTCGCCCACTCCCCACGAAGCCCGTTCGGTCCGGCGACCGGCTTCGTGCATCAGGACGGTCTCGCGGCGGTCACAGAGATTCCACGCGGGCACCGGGAGAAGGCGGGGATTGGTAGGGGTCTGCCCTGGGGCGCCCGGCGGTCCCCCGCCGCAGGCGAGCAGAAAAAAAAGGCTTCCCGCATTCAGCAGGGCCAAGGCTGCCTGATGAATGCGGGAAGCCAGAGAATGCGGAGGCGGCTGCGGCCGGCTCAGGTCAATACGAGGAGGACGACCATTGCGCACCGAAGGATGGCCAGCTGTAGCGGTATCGTCTGAAGTCCCTCCGGTACAGCTCATCCTGGTTGGTGTAGCCGAAGAGCTCCGAGTCCAGAGCAAACAAATTATACAGGGTTTGGTTAAAGAGCAAATCGGCCGCGACCCCGACAGGCGTGAAGAGGAACGCGACGAACCGCAACGGGTACCCGCCGTCCCAGTCCCTTGTGATCAATCCTTCATCCTGGCCCACCGCTAGGTCGATGGGGCGTGGCGTGGGATAGAAATCAATGGCGGCGCAGGCAGACAGACCCAATGCGATGACCAGCAGGACTGCCATCAAGCTGCGTGCGAGAAACATGTCCAGCCTCCCTTCCATGAAACAGTCATGACTGGCAGGGAGCGTAGCAAAAGACAAACGGATTGTCTAGGAGAAAATTTTGGGATCTATCCGGAAAGTACACA
>VBOK01000208.1 GCA_005877565.1 Nitrospirota bacterium | reverse complement strand
GGATATCGTCGAACGTCAGGAGGATCGTGCAGTCGGAATCCCCGCCCAGAGTCGCGTTGGGCACGCAGAGGAACCGCGCACGGTTCTTCCGGTACATGGTCAGAATCCGGCACACGCTCTTGGCCATCACCACGATGTCGCGCTTCTCCAGCCCCAGCGAGTCGAAGAGCGTGATGATCTTGTGGCGATTGAGGAAGGCCGTGATAGCGGGCTCGGTGTGGATGGTCTGAATGTTGGGCAGGCCGGCCTCATAGACCCGCAGGGCCTCCGCGGAGAGGTATTGCTTCCCCTGGCGGAGGATCTGCACGGTTTGTTCCTCCATGCCCTTCAGCGCAGTGAGACAGCCCATCCACAGGAGGACGTTCGTGTTGATCCGGGCGATCATCTTCGCATCCTCGGACATCGTGTGCGCGTCGAACGAATAGAAGTTGGCGGAGGTGACCGCCGGCCCGTCCAAGACCTTCATCAAGTGATTGACCGACGGCGCATGCGGCATGAGCGCCTTCCGGTACTCCTTGTGCAGAGTAATCACCGACAGATCAAAAAAGATCCGGTTCGGATACTGGGCGGCGAGTTGGTGGATCTTGGGCACGTGCACGTAGCCGACCGTGAACATATGCAGACGCTTGTCTGTGTACTTGAGGAAGTCCTCCAGCCACTCCATCGCCTTGGGGTGGAGGAAGAGGTCGGTCCACTCCATGTACTCGTTCCCGCCCCAGACCCACAGTTCCCCCGGACGGGTCGGCTTCTTGCTGATGTAGTCCAGGATGAAGTCCCAGTCTTCCTGGGTCGTCCTGCCGGGCTCCTCGGTCTTGCGGTAGCTATGGTCGATCTCATAGCAGAACGTGCACTTCACCGGACAGGTCTTGCCGATGCTGATCGGAATCTTCCGCTTCTCCATCTCCTTGACGAGGACGTCGCGTGGATCGGACGGGCGCTCGTAAATCAGTCTGGCATCTGTCGGGATGACGGGAATTTCGGTCGCCATAGCACACGTACTCTACCCGATACAGAATGAACGCCGCAAGTAGGGGCACGGCGCGCCGTGCCCCTACCCTGTTCATCGTGCCTACTCCGATCCTAATTCCCGCGAGCGTTTCGTGGCAGCTTCGACGGCCTCGATCAGCGAAGCCCGCAGGCGGCCCTGCTCGAGCGCGTGCAGACCGGCGATGGTCGTGCCTCCCGGAGAGGCCACCTTGTCCTTCAGCGTTCCAGGGTGCTTGCCGGTCTCCAGGACCATCCGCGCCGCGCCCAGCACGGTCTGCGCGGCCAGGGCCAGAGCCGCCTCGCGCGGCAACCCCATCTTCACACCCCCGTCGGCCAGCGCATCGATGATCAGAAAGATGTAGGCCGGCCCGCTCCCGCTGAGCCCGGTCACGGCGTCCATGAGGCGCTCGTCAACCAGCACGACCTTGCCGACCGACTCGAAGACCGCGCGGGCCAGCCGCTCATCCTCGCGCGAGACGTTCCCGCCGAGGGCAATCGCCGAGACCCCAGCCTGGATTTCAGACGGAGTGTTCGGCATGCAGCGGATGACCCGGACACTCGGTGACAGGTGCGCGACGATCCGGCGGATCGGATAGCCGGCGGCCACCGAGAAGATCAGCTTCGCCTCGGTCAGCACGGAACGAAGGTCGTCCAGAACAGAATCCAACACTTGAGGTTCGACCGCTAAGATCGTGATATCGGACCAGGCCGCAGCGGCCTTGTTGTCCATCCCGACCCGGACCTGATACCGGGCTTTGAGGTGATCCAGCCGTTGGGTCAGGATATCGGTCGCATGGAGCTCATCCGGCGCGGCTGACTTGGCAGCCAGCATCCCGGCAATCAGGGCTTCCCCCATGTTGCCGGCGCCGATGATGGCGATCTTTTTCACCAGGGCCATGGGGGATTACTGTTCCGGATGACGCTTGGCGTCGAGGCGCACCAGCTCTTCGTGGATCAGCGTCCGGGCCATCTCGGTGATCTGAGAGACCACAGCCCGCGGGAGGTCCGATGTGCGCGACGCCAGGACTGTGCGCACATCTCTAGCCTTGAGTTTGAGCCGCGCGGCGATCCGCTTGGCGAGGACATCGAGCGTTATGCCCTTCATCGCAGGCCGGTGGACCCGAACCCGCCCGCACCGCGCGCCGAACGGGGCAGCTCGTCGGTCACCTCCACCTCCGGCGACGCGAACGGCAAGACGAGTAGTTGCGCGATCCGCATGCCCACTTCGACAACGAAGTCCTGGTTGGAAAAATTCTTCAGCTCGATCATGAGTTCTCCGCGGTAATCCGGGTCAATCCAGCCGGCGCCGACCTCGATGTTGTGGCGCGTCGAGAGGCCGGACCGCGCCCCGATCCGGCCGACGTGGCCGGGCGGCAGGCTGATGGCGATGCCGGTGGCCACGAGGGCATGCCCGATCTCCACCCGCCCGTCCCTGACCGTGGACGCTGGGATGACGGTCGCCTCGCTCGCGAACAGGTCATAGCCGGCCGCGCCGGCCGTGGCCCTCACCGGCACCTTCGCGTTGGGAGAGAGCTTCGTGACCTTCACGGACGCGTCAGCGTGACGATACCCTGCTGCGTGGCGACCACGGCCAGGTCGGCGCGACCGACGAAGAGGCCCGTGCAGACGACGCCCGGGGTCTTCTCCAGTTCG
>VBOK01000036.1 GCA_005877565.1 Nitrospirota bacterium | reverse complement strand
TCTACATCCGCCCGGCAGAACGCGCCACCTGGCTGTAAGAGCATGCCGTGCCTGACGGAGGGGCAGGGAGCTCACGGGCTCCCTGCCGGCTCTCTCTCCATGGCCTTCATGCGATGGAATGTGGACGTTGCAAGGGAATCATGGTGGAAGAGGTCTTTGAAGACCTAGAGGATGATACTGGGCTGTTGAACTTTACGGGATGGCGATGTCTTGCCTGCGGGGAGATTTTGGATCCTACAATTGCCCAGAATAGGATCAGGCACATGCCGCCGATGCTGCAACGGGCGAGGATGAGGGACTTCGCAAGAGTGAGCTAAGCGCATCTTTTCAAAGCAGTGGCGTGTGGTAGCTATGCTTCAACAGGGGCGAGGTTCCTGGGATGGGGGCCTCGCCCTTCGTGTTTATTGCGGCTCAAAAAAGTAGCGCCTCCTAGTTGCGGAAAGTGAAAGGCGGGAGCTACCATACAACGATTCCACTCATCTCAACTCAATGGGGCCTTTATGCGTCATCACTTGATGATTTCGCGTGCTGCGGTCTTGACGATGTCTGCCTGTGTGACGCTGGTGTCGCTAGCCGACGCTGCCGTCCAGCGCTTCACCGATGAGGCCGGGGTGGTCCTCTACACGATTGACGACGACGGGATTGTCTCGATGTTTGAAAGCCGGCCCGGTACGGATATCACCCTTTCTGTGACCCGCGGGACCCGTGAGCAGATGCAGCCACAGATCACCGAGATCACGCCGCAGGAGGTATCGGCGGGCACATCCACAACGCTGAAGATCCAAGGCAAGAACCTGATCGGCGCGACCGTGAAGTTCAGCGTGCCAGGTATTGATGTGAGCCCTTATTTGTCGAAGCCTCAATCGGTGGATCTGCCCATCCGGGTCGCAGCGAACGTTCCCCCTGGGGAGGTCGTGCTGGAGCTGTCCACCCCCATCGGCAAGACGCGGGGAACCTTTAAGGTGACCGAGTTAAAGATCAGTAGCGGCATGTCGACGCGGCGGGAGAGTGCCGGCAAACACCAAACCATCTCCACGACCGCTCCGACCTCCTGTCCGGAGGGGATGGTCGGTGTGGCTGCGGAAATCGGGGGGTTCTGCATTGAAATCGACCGGAGCTACAGCGGAGACGTGCGGAAGGCCGAGAAATCTTGCGCCATGGCCGGCAAGCGTCTGTGTCAGGCTGTTGAATGGCAGCATGCGTGCGAGCAGGCGAAGTCCAATGGCCTTGGCTTGAAGAATATAACCGGCGAGTGGGAGTGGACAGGCTCGTACGCCAAATATGATGTGGGGGTGCAGACCGGGGATCGGGATCTGTCTGACGAGCTGAAGTCGGTTCTGCTAGGCAAGAGCGACTGCCAGACCCAGTACCTCTATCCCGCGTGGCGGTCAGGTCCCTATCCAGGCCGATGCTGTAAGTAAGACGATTCGATTCATGCGAATCAGATTAAATTGGTTGGTTTTCCTGCTCCTTGTGTGCACCCTCCTGCTCAGCGCGCCGACTGCGGCGATCGCTGCCGACAAACAGGTCTTCAAGGATGAAGCGGGCGAAGTTCTCTATACGATCGACGAGAACGGCATCGTCTCGATGTTCGAGAACAGCCCGGGCACGGACGTGACGCTCTCAGTGACCCGTGGCACCCGCGAGCAGATGCAGCCCCGGATCACCGAGGTCACGCCCCATGCAGTTGCAGCCGGCACCTACACCGTCCTGAAGCTGGAGGGCAAGAACCTGGTCGGGGCGAAGGTGAAGCTCAGCGCGCCCGCGATCGAAGCCGGTGCCTACGCGGGCAAGCCCAAGCGGCTGGACGTGCCCGTCACGGTGCCTTTGAGCGAGCCGCCGGGTGAGGTCACCATCGAGGTCACGACGCCCATCGGCTCGACGACGGCCAAGTTCACGGTCACGGATGTGCAGATCGGCGGAGGGGGCAGTCCGCCGGTCAAGGATGTGATCACGCATCCGGGCATGGGCTACGGCGCTGACGAGGGGTCAGGGGCTATCTCGACGAAGGCCCCGGTGTCCTGTCCGCCGGGTATGGTGGGAGTAGCGTCGGAGGGAGGCGGCTTCTGCATTGAGGTGGAACGGTCGTTCAGCGGGGATTTTCGCAAGGCCGAGCTGTCCTGCGCGATCTCTGGCAAGCGGCTCTGCATGCTCTCAGAATGGAAGCGGGCCTGCGAGCAGGCGGCGGCCGGCAGGCTCCAGTTGAAAAACATGAAGGGCGAATGGGAATGGACCGCCGGATTTGACATCCTGCAGGATGATACCCAGCAGGATACTCGCTATTACCTGCTGGGCAAGTCCGACTGCGAGACCCAACACGGCAGCATGCGCCTCAACGCCGAGAAGTTCGTGGGCCGTTGCTGTAAAAATCCTTAATCCTTATGCGACCGAGTCATCTGGTCAGCGCCTTCGTCAAGGGTATGTTGGCGCTCAGTGTTCTGCCGAGCATCCTCGCCAGTAGCCCTGCCCTGGCCGTCCGGATCACGAACGAGCCGAACGGGTTTAATGAGTACACCTGGGGCTCGCCGCTGGCCAGCTTTCCTGCCTTGCAGCAGCTACGGGAATTGGGAAAGGCTGAAAGCGGTGAGCGGATCAGCGTCTATGAGAAGCCCGGCGAGGTCGTCACCCTGAACGGCGTGCCCTTGTCGAGAATCCGCTACCGCTTCGTGGACGGCCAGTTGGAGAGCATCGTGCTCTCGTACGAAGGGCGTGAGAACCGGGACAAGTTGCTTCAGTGGGTCGAAGAACATTACGGGAAAGTGACGCCGGCCGAGCGGCGGCTGCAAATCACTCAAGTCGAATGGCTCGGAGAGAAGACCGAGGTCACCCTGAGCTACTACCACACCAAGAAAGAAGGGACGCTGCTGTTCATTTCTCCGACCATTCGGTACCGCCTGTTTGATTCCAATATGGGGGGCGGCGGGATGCCGTGAGGCTCGCGGTCGCCGCGCAAGCATGACAGATTGATGAAGACGCACGGCGCTTCCGTTGCGGGCGCGGTGGCCCTATAATTCCCTGTGTGACCCGTCGCGATAGAGCCCTCCACCACTTCCGCTCCTCGATTCTGGGGATCTTCCACGCCGCTGCGCCTGCCTCGCTGCACCCGCTGGCCTCGCTCATCGCGGACGAAGTGGGGGAGGCTTCCGAGACGCCCGACCTCTGGGAGCGCGTGCGGCCACAGTGCGAGCACGAGCTCCGGAAGGTCCGGAGTGGCTCCGGCACCCTCGCGCGCGTTGTGGAATGGGAGCTGGTCAAGCTTCGGGCCCGGATCAAGCCCGAGTCACAGACCGGCTGGCCGCCTGTGTTCCGTGACAAGCACGTCCACATCGGCAGCCTGATCCATCTGTGGCGCGGCGTGGCGCGCGAGACCGAGGAGCGGTTGGCCCAGCAAGGCATCGAGACTTTCTTCGACGTGGGGCCATGGGGCGGTTTTAATTTCGTCGTGAACCTGGATGGTTATACCCGGATGAAGTTTGCGCGGCTGACGTTGGTGATCGGTAGCCTTCCCTCGATGCCGCTTGAGGAGAACGGGGCTCCCTTTTTCGAGGTCTTCATGCCACTATACAAGGCCAGCCTCGCCGAGGAAGGTCTGGTCTTACCGGAGGAATGGCAGGACCGGAACCCCAAGCGCGACCCCTCTGGTCGATTGCTAGGGATCTCCCACACCTATTATTTTCCCCATCACACCTACGATAACCGGACGTTCGTGAAGGTCTGGCTCTCGCGCGAGTTCGAGACCTACGAGGAGATCATGGTCTGGGATTTTCTGATTCTGCTGGCGCGGCTCTATCAGACGACCGATTGGGCGGCCTACAAGCAGGACAAAAAGGACGTCGACATCCGCTTCGACCTCCAGGACTTCGTCTCACTGAACCACATCATGGAAGGAGTTTACCAGCGGACGGATAAGGAAGAACAGTTACTCCTGGAACTCAAGGAGGCGTTCCGCGGGACGATCCGGGAGCGTCCCGTCCTCTACGAGTTCCTGGGTCGGGTGGTCAAGTCAAAGTGGATCGAGAACCTCTACTGGGCTATCGCGGGAGCCGTCCTTGGCATCCGGAAATTCGAGCGACCTGTCAATTACGGGCTTGAGATCCTCACCTCGCCCTTGCCACCACAGTTGTTGATCCCTGTGAAGCGGCACGTGCAGGCCTACCACGAGCGTGTCGGGGCCTTGCGGCCAGAAAATTCATAGGAGAGAATCAGAGCCAAGGAAGACGGTTCACCAATGGAAACAGCCAACTACCTCAAAGCGGTTCGAGACCAGTACGAAGCCTTTCCCTATCCACCGCGTAACCCGGCAGACGAGAAGGTCCGACTCGAGAACAGTTGGCATGACTTTCTGGAGCTCATCAACTTCTACTGCTTCAAAGGGAGGAACAATTTTTCTCAAGAATTTCTGGTACTTGTAGCAGGTGGCGGGACCGGCGACCAGACTATCTTCCTGGCTGAGCAATTGCGCTATAACCGGCATGCCGCGGTCGTGCATCTCGACATCAGTGAGAAGAGCAATGAGATCGCCAGGCGCCGGGCGGAGGTCCGCAAGCTCGCCAATATCACCTGGGTTCACGGCTCAGTCCTGGACCTGCCGTCATTGAAGCTCGGGCCCTTCGACTACATCAACTGCGTCGGGGTCCTGCATCACATGGGTGATCTCAAGGCTGGCCTGCAGGCGCTCCGTTCCGTGCTCAAGGACGACGGTGCCATGTCCCTTATGCTCTACGGCAAGTACGGGCGCACGGGCGTGTATCAGTTGCAGGAGCTGTTGCACCGCATCAACCTCGATGCAACCGATCTGCAAGCCAAGCTCGTGAACACCAAAATCGTGTTGGACAGCTTGCCGAAGACGAATTGGTTCAAGCGTAGCGAGGACATTATCGGGGACCACAACGAATTCGGCGATGCCGGCATCGTGGACCTGCTATTGCATGCGCAGGACCGGCCCTTCACCGTCGACGAGCTGTACGACCTGGTCGAGGGTTGCGGACTGCACGTCATCGAGCTGATCGAGCGCGGGCGCTCCAAGTACAAGGTCGAGTCGTACATCCGCGACAAGCAAATCCTGGAGAGAGTCAGCGCGCTGCCCAGGAGGCAGCAGCAGGCCCTCGCCGAACTGATCGCCGGCGACATGATCGTCCACAACTTCTACGTGGCCAGGCAGGCCGACACGGTCGCCTTGCTTGATGACTTGCGAAACGTGCCGTTCTACTTCCTGGACCCGCCTCGGAACGTGCTGGAGTTGATCGACCGCAATCCAGGACGCAGCGTCAAGGTGGAAAGCACGTTGTACGCCGCGCCCGTCGAGTTCGTGCCTGGCCCCTACACTCGAGACCTCTTCAAGTACCTCGATGGGGAGCACAGTCTGAAGGAGATCTTCGAGCAGATTCGGCGGGATCGGCACCGGTCGGTCGGGAAGTTCCGGACCCTCGCGGAGATGCAGATACCCGTCTGAGTTCTGACTGGTGGGTATGACGGGTGGCGGCGAGTGGGACCCTGGCGGAGCGGAAGAGCCTACAGCCGAGTCCTTGGGGCTGCGACGGCGAAAGGCGCCTGAGCACGTCAGGGTGACTCGCCGACAGGACCCGTCAGCTACGAACGAAAGCCTTGACTCAGAGCTTGGTGGCTTCGAGGGTGCCGATCTCGGGCGTGACCGCGTGGCGCGTGAAGCGCCCGAACCCTAACTCGTTGAGCCAGCCTTCGGTTTCCCTCCAGCTATAGCATCGCCCGCTTGCGGTGAACTTGTACATCATCACCGAGAAGACGGAGGCCTTGGCTGGTCTGGTCAGGCTGTCGTCCAGGAAGAACTCTACGATGAAGACCTTCCCGCCGGGGCGAAGCGCCTCCAGCACCCGCTTCAGCAGGATGCGGTTTTCCTTCTCGTTGAAGTCATGGATCACGTTTGCCACGAGCACTGCGTCGTAGCCGGAACCGAGGTCGGCCGTGAAGAGGGAGCCTTGCCGGACTTGCAGCCGGTGCTGGAGGCGGTGCTTCCGGATCAACTGCCGCGCCACCGTGACAGTCTGGTCCAGCACGACGCCTTGCGCGCGAGGGTAGCACTTCGCCAGGGCGATCGCGTAGGAGCCTGGCCCGCCTCCCAGATCAAGGAACCGCCTGGTCTTGGGCGGGAGACGGAACGTGGCCACGGTGGGTTCGGCGAGCATGAAGCTCCGCTCGTGCATGGCGAGTGAGAACCGCCGGCGGAACTCCGAGGTCTCGGTGAGGGGGTCCCAGCCCGGACGGCCGTGCCGGATGGCGTGCGGGATGTCCGTCCAATCCTTCCAGTGGTGCCCGAGAAGCCAGAGGAGATTGGAGATCGCCTCGGGGCTGCGACGATCCAAATGGCGGCGGGCCAGCCGCGTGTTGTAATAGCGCTCTTTTCGGAGCGTCAGCAGTCCCAGGCCGACGAGGGCGTTGAGAAGCAGGAACATGCCCTCCGGGTCGGCCTGGCAGCGTCGGGCCACTTCGTCAGCGGTGCGTCCGGCCGAGCCGATTACCGTGAATACGTCCAGGTCGTTGGCCGCCAGCAGGGTCTGGGACTCGCTGAAGGCGTTGGCGAGCCGCATCAGCTCGGCATAGGTGATTGCCATCGTGCGCCACCATACCGAGGCGTAATGAGGAGATCAAGCTTCGGGCTTTCAATCGCCGTGGCGGCTCTGCTAGAGTGCGGCCCATGAACCGCACTCCTCTGTTCGAGCAGCACCGTCGGGCGGGCGGAAAGTTGGTGGACTTCGCCGGCTGGGAGATGCCGATCCAGTACGGTGGCGTGATCGAGGAGTACCAGACCGTCCGGACGGCCGTCGGGCTCTTCGACGTGAGCCACATGGGCAGGGTGACCGTCGCAGGCCGGGACTCGCTGGCCTTTCTCCAGCAGGTCACGACGAACAACGTCGCCAAGCTGGCCGTGGGCGACGCCCACTACTCCATGGTCTGCAATCCCGCCGGCGGGATTAAGGATGACATCTTTGTGTACCGCCTGGGAGACGCTCGATTCCTCCTGTGCGTCAACGCCTCGAACCGCGACAAGATTGTCTCCTGGCTGTTCCAGAAGGCGCCGCAGGGGGACGTGCGCCTCAGCGACGAGAGCGACGAACTGGGCCAGATTGCGCTGCAAGGGCCGCGCTCGACGGAGGTCCTGCGGGCCGTCTCGCCCCATGCTGCGGAGACCCTCCAACCCCGGCAGTGTATGCAAACGGACGTGTGTGACATGCTGGGCATCGTTTCACGGACCGGCTATACCGGCGAGGTCGGCTACGAGCTCTACGTCCCATCCCGCAAGGCGGCGACGATCTGGGAAGCCCTGTTGAAAGCCGGGGGGCGGGCCGGCATCAAGCCCTGCGGGCTTGGGGCGCGCGATCTTCTGCGCCTGGAGGTTGGCTATCTTCTGTACGGCAACGACATTGACGAGCAGACCACGCCGCTCGAGGCGGGCGCGGTCTTCGCTGTGGACTTCACGAAGGGTGATTTCATCGGCCGTGCGCCCCTGCTCGAGCAGAAAGAGAAAGGGCCGGCGAAGCACCTGGTGGCGTTTGAACTGCTCCAGAAGGGCGTCCCCCGTCATGGGATGAAGATCGTCGCCGACGGGCAAGAGATCGGCGTCGTCACCAGCGGCAATCTCTCGCCACTCCTACAAAAGGGCATCGGACTGGGCTACGTGCCGACGAAGTTTCGCGGACCTGGCACGCAGCTTGAGATTGATATCCGAGGGCGTCTGCACCCGGCCGTGGTGGTGAAGCTGCCGTTCTACAAACGGAAGGCGTCATGACCAAGAATATCTACAAGGGCCGCATCGTCAACCTCAATCTAGAGACCGTGACGCTTCCGAACGGCACCACGGTCGAGCTGGAGGTGATTCACCATCCAGGCGCAGCGGCGGTGGTGCCGCTGAAGGACGCGCGGACTGTGATCCTGATCCGACAGTACCGGCATGCGGTCGGCGGTTATATCTACGAGATTCCCGCTGGCAAGCTGCACCCCGGCGAGGACCCGCGCGAGTGTGCCCTTCGCGAGATGGAAGAGGAGATCGGCTACAAGGCTGGAGCGCTCGAGCACGTTGTGAGCGCCTACACGACGCCGGGCTTCACCGACGAGGTGATCCACATTTACAAGGCGACACAGCTTGGCCGGGGCAAGCAGAATCTTGGAAAGGACGAAGTGCTGGGCATCGCGGAATTCCCGCTGGAGAAGACCATCACCATGATCCGGGAAGGGGTCATCAAGGACGCGAAGACGATCGTGGGCCTCCAATGCGTGTACCTGCAGGTCCTTGGCGAGAACATAGGCGAGGAGGGGTGATGCTATGAAGACTCTTCTCAAGATTGGCGCGATCGTCGTACTTCTCATTGTCGTTGCCTTGGTCGTGATCAGTTCCTCCTTGAGTTCGATCATCAAAGCTGGCGTGGAAACCGTGGGGCCGAAAATCACCGGGACTACCATGAAGCTCGACGGCATGGACCTGTCCCTGTTTTCCGGGAAGGGGCGGCTCAAGGGTCTGGTGGTCGGCAATCCTCCTGGTTTTCAGGCCGCGAGCGCGTTCAAACTGGCCGATGCCAAGGTCAAAGTGGATCTGAAGACCGCTCTGTCGGACAAGCTCGTCATCGAGGAAGTCCTGATTGACGGCCCGGAGATCACCTATGAAGCCGGCCCGTCCGGCAGCAACATCAGCAAGATACAGGAGAGCGTGGCGACGTTCGGTAAATCCGTCGCACCGAAAGAAGGCGCCGAGTCGAAATCACAGAAGAAGGATCCGACTCAAAAGAAGATCCAGATCAATGAGTTCATCTTGAAGAACGGCAAGGTCACCATGAGAGCCTCTATGCTCAAGGGACAACCCCTCACGATCCCGCTGCCGGACATCCATCTTCGGGACATGGGGAAGGAATCGGGCGGGGTGACGGTGCAGAAGGCCGCGGCAGAGGTGTTCGGGGCCATTAACAAGTCCGTGGTTCAAGCGGTTGCAAGCTCCGGCAAATTGTTGGAAAAGGGCATCGGGGCGGCAGGGGAAGTGGCCAAGGGCCTCGGCAGCGAGACGGGAAAGGCCGGGTCGAAGGCTGTAGAAGGCATCCAAGGACTGTTCAAATAACAACAAGGTCTGGGCCGTGCAGGTTGACCACTTCCACTCCTGGGATGTCACGCCCAAGGAAGCGATTCAGATTCAGCAGCAGCTCCGTACCAAGGTCATGCCGCACGGCAAGGTTGCGACGCCCAGCCTGATCGCTGGCGCGGATGTGGCCTTTGTGGAAGATACGGCGGTCGCCTGCGTCGTCGTGCTCTCGTTCCCGAGATTGGATATTGTCGAGACCGTCGTCCACAAAGAGAAGGTCTCCTTTCCCTACATTCCCGGCCTCTTGTCGTTCCGCGAAACGCCAGCGCTGGCGCAAGCCTTCGGCAAGCTCCAGTATGAGCCCGATCTAATATTCATAGACGGGCAAGGCCTGACGCACCCGCGGGCCGCGGGCATTGCCTGCCACATCGGTGTGATCCTGGATCGGCCGACGATCGGATGCGCGAAGTCACTCTTGTTCGGGACCTACAAGGAGCCGAAGCAGGCAAGAGGGTCTGTCTCCGATCTCTGTGACGACGAAGGCCGCGTGATTGGCGCTGTCGTGCGCACCAAAGACGGCGTCCAACCTGTCTTCGTCTCGATCGGCCACAAGATTGATCTGGCCCAGGCCATTGAGCTCACCCTGGCCTGCGGCAAAGGCTATCGCATCCCCGAGCCCACCCGCCAGGCCGACATTCTGGCCGACCGCGCGAAGTCCCAAGGAGAGCAGGGAAAACAAGGGGTTCAGGGCAACCTATTCAGCTGAAAAGGGGACAGGCTATACAAGGGAAAAGTAGCCACTCCCCTTTTTTGTGTCACTTTCTTCATGTAAACACCCGACCAACTCCTCAGGTAAACACTCGATTCTCTTTTATTTCGGCGCGTTGTAAGAGACATTTGAACCAGTTTCTTTCCACCAACTTGTTCTGAGAGCCTTTCGCCCAATAGGCCTTTTTGCGAAAGGGAGTGAATTCTGTGGGCACGTTTACTGATCGATATTCCAAGCCCCTCCCGGGCTGGGTCTCTGACATCAAAGAGGGGGTGAAGTTCAAGGTTATAAGTTCAATTGCCTCGCAGGCGTGCCGCGAAGGCAATATACCTGCCCTGCGCCAACTTTTAATCGTCTTCTGGCCTTTTGTGGATGAGTTCCCCAAGATTATCAGACGTGGCTGCGTCAAATTCATCAAACATGAATTAATCACCGATCCTGGGAATGCGGACGATCTTCTTTCACTCCTCGTTCTTGCTGATAAGACGCTCACGCTCATTGAACGGGATGAGGCAGATCATCGTGAACTCTGGATCAAAGCAGCGGAAGCGGTAGGCCTCACCTATCAGGATCTCGAGCAGTACCCGATCCCTCTTGTGAAGAAGCTCATCGCTGAAATGGAAGCGTGGGCTGATCCTGCCGCCATGTTTCTGCGGTTTGCGGCAGTCGAGATTATGGCTGAGGTGGCAAGTTGGCATTTCCTGGAATCTCAACAGTTTCGGCAGGCGGTGGGGACGAAAGGGTCAGAGTGGTTTTTAGCGCACACGGAGCACGGAGACGAGTCGCATGAATCACTGACCTACCGGCTTGCCTTTGCCTTTCGAGAAAGTGGAATCACCCACGAGGAAGCCAGTGCGCTGATCCAACCACTCATCGACCTCTTTGTCGAAGCGGCAGAGAACGCAGTTATGACAGTCGCGTAATCAGCGTTAGGCCCGCTCAAAAAGGGATAGGCAGCTTTCGGAAAAGAAGGCAGTCCCCTAGACTGAATAGCTCTCCAGCGGAGGGCAGGTGCAGACGAGGTGGCGGTCGCCGTAGGCGTCGTCAATGCGCCCGACGGCCGGCCAGAACTTGCGCTCGCGCACCCAGGGCAGCGGGAACGCCGCCTGTTCGCGGCTGTACGGCCGGTTCCACTGCGTGGCTGTCACCACCTCAGCCGTGTGCGGGGCATTCTTGAGCGCGTTGTTGTCGCGCGGTACGCGGCCCTCGACGATCTCCTGAATCTCCCCGCGGATTTTGATCAGCGCGTCACAGAAGCGATCTAACTCGCCCTTCGATTCGCTCTCCGTCGGCTCGATCATCAGGGTCCCCGGCACCGGCCAGGACACCGTCGGCGCGTGGAAGCCGTAGTCCATCAGCCGCTTGGCGACGTCCATTGCTTCGACGCCGGCGCTTTCCTTGAACTGCCGCAGGTCCAGGATGAACTCGTGCGCCACGAACCCGTTCTTGCCGGTGTACACGATCGGGAAGTGCTTCTCCAGCCGCTTGGCCATGTAGTTCGCGTTCAGGATCGCCACTTGCGTCGCCTTGGTCAGCCCGTCGCTGCCCATCAGCGCGATGTAGACCCACGAGACCGTCAGGATGCTCGGGCTCCCGTAGGGCGCGGCAGCGATCGGTCCGATCGAGTCCTTCCCGCCCAGGTTCGTGACCGGGTGTCCTGGCAGGAACGGCGCCAGATGCGCGGCCACGCCGATCGGCCCCATGCCGGGCCCGCCGCCCCCGTGCGGGATGCAGAAGGTCTTATGGAGGTTGAGATGGCACACGTCAGCGCCGATGTCCCCCGGCCGGCACAGCCCGACCTGCGCGTTCATGTTGGCGCCGTCCATGTAGACCTGTCCGCCGGAGTCATGCACGATCCGGCAGACACGGCGCACGCTCTCCTCGAACACCCCGTGGGTGGACGGGTAGGTGATCATCAGCGCGGCCAGCCTGTCACGGTGCTGCTGGGCCTTGGCCGCCAGATCGCCGAGATCGATGTTGCCGCGCTCGTCGCAGGCCACTGGCACAACCTTGAGCCCGGCCATGACCGCGCTCGCCGGATTGGTGCCGTGCGCTGAGACCGGGATCAGGCAGATGTCGCGCTGGCTCTCGCCCCGGTGGCGGTGATAGGCCCGAATGGCCATCAGTCCGGCGTACTCGCCTTGCGAGCCGGCGTTCGGTTGCAACGAGACTGCCGAGAAGCCCGTAATCTCCGCCAGCCAGCCCTCCAGTTGCTGGAAAAGCTCCTGGTACCCGCGCGTCTGTTCGGGCAGGGCGAAGGGGTGAATGCGGCTGAACCCCTTCCAGGTGACGGGGATCATCTCCACGGTGGCGTTGAGCTTCATCGTGCAGGAGCCGAGCGGGATCATGGAATGCACCAGCGAGAGGTCCCGCGACTCCAGGCGATGCATGTACCGGAGCATTTCGTGCTCGGAGTGATAGCGGTTGAAGACTTCGTGGGTGAGGTACTTGCTCGCCCTTGCCAGCGCCGGCGGGAAGGAGTAGTCGGCCTTGGTGGCGAGGTTCTCCACGGAGAAGGGCACCGGCCGGCCTCCGCCGAAGATCTCGAAGAGCGTCTGGATCTCCGCCGTTGTGGTGACCTCGTCCAGTGCGACGCCAAGGGAGCCGTCCTCGAACTGCCGAAGATTGATGCGGCGCTCCTGCGCCAACGCGAGCACGCGTTTCCCGGAGTGCTCGTCCCGCCAGACGCGAATGGTGTCAAAGAAGGGCTCGCTCCCGAGCTTGTAGCTCATGCGCCGCAGGCCTTCGGCGAGCACCACCGCGAAACCATGCACGCGCTCCGCGATCCGCCGCAGCCCCTCCGGTCCGTGATAGACCGCGTACATGCTGGCCATCACGGCCAAAAGCACTTGGGCCGTGCAGATGTTGCTCGTCGCCTTGTCGCGGCGGATGTGCTGCTCGCGCGTCTGCAGGGCCAGCCGGTAGGCTGGCTTCCCATGGGCGTCCCGCGACAGGCCCACGATGCGGCCGGGCATCTGGCGCTTGTACTCATCTTTCGTGGAGAGAAACGCGGCGTGCGGGCCGCCGCACCCGAGCGGCACCCCGAAGCGCTGGCTCGAGCCGACGGCGATGTCGGCGCCGAACTCGCCCGGCGGGCGCAATAATGTGAGGGCCAGCAGGTCAGTGGCGACCACCGCCATCACGCCGGCCACGTGAGCCTGTTCCACCAGAGCGCTGTAGTCGCGGACGGCGCCGTCCGTAGCCGGGTACTGCAGCAGGATGCCGAAGAGGTCCTGCTTCTGGAAATCAATCGCCTCGGGCGGGCCGATGTGCAGGGTGATCCCGAAGGGCTGGGCCCGTGTCTGCAGCACCGCGATGGTCTGCGGGTGGCAATCCTGCACGACGAAGAACCCCTTCTTCCCGTCGCCCTTGATGCGGAGGCACATCATCATCGCTTCGGCCGCCGCCGTCGCCTCGTCCAGCAGCGACGCGTTGGCGAGCGGCAGGCCGGTTAGGTCGGCGACCATCGTTTGGAAGGTGAGCAGCGTCTCTAGGCGCCCCTGCGCGATCTCCGCCTGGTACGGCGTGTACTGGGTGTACCAGCCTGGATTTTCTAAGATATTCCGCTGGATCACCGGCGGGGCGATGCAGTCGTAGTAGCCCATCCCGATGTAGGACCGGAAGACCTGGTTGTGGTCGTGCAGAACCCGCAGTTTCGCCAGCGCCTCGAACTCGCCCATGTTCGGGTCGAGCGCCAGGGGCTTGCGCATCCTGATGTCTTCCGGGACGGTCGCCTCAACCAGCGCGTCGAGTGACTGCAGGCCCAGCGTTGCGAGCATCTCCTGAATGTCAGCGTCCGTCGGGCCGAGGTGGCGGTGGACGAACCGGTCAGCCGAGACGTTCAACTACAAGCCTCCATGGTCACACATCGAGTAGTATAGACCCAGGCGCGGGAGACCAACACATTGGGACGGGTCCGTGGCAAGGATAGTCACCTCGGAAGGTTAGCATGGTGGCGGTGATTTGCCAAGAGGGTGTGCGGTAGGGTATTGATGACCCGCGCGTTATGAGGCGCCTGGAGAAAGTCCATGACATTCTGATCGTCGGGGCCGGCCTAGCCGGCATGCGGGCGGCCGTGACCGTCGCGCCGGGCCTCGATGTGGCCGTCGTCTCGAAGGTCCATCCCGTCCGCAGCCATTCCGTCGCCGCACAGGGCGGCATCAACGCGGCCTTGGGCGAGAACGACTCGTGGGAGAAGCACGCCTACGACACCGCCAAGGGTGGCCTGTGGCTCGGCGATCAGGACGCCATCGAAGCGATGTGCCGCGAGGCTCCGGACGACATCCATGCGCTGGAGCGCATGGGGGTGATCTTTAGCCGTGACGAGCAAGGCCGCATCGCGCAGCGCCCGTTCGGCGGCGCCGGCTTTCCCCGCACCTGCTATGCCGCGGACCGAACCGGCCACGCGCTCCTCCACGCCATGTACGAGCAGCTCTTGAAGCGCCAGGTGTTCGTCTACGAAGA
>VBOK01000035.1 GCA_005877565.1 Nitrospirota bacterium | reverse complement strand
ACAGGGCGCTGTGCAAAGCGGTGGGCAAGCGCTACCAGAGAGGGCTCGAACTTGCAGAGGATCTACGGACGTGTCGCCAGACTTGCACGTGAAACCGTTCACCACCATTGCACGGGAGAATTCTCAATGACGCCCGAAGAGCAAATCGCAAAAATGACCAAGGCCATCAGCCATGCGATCAAGGTCCTGGGCGACCGGTTCGGCTCCACCCCGGGAGACGATCAGCGGGCGATCCAAATGCTGAAGGAATCCCTTCCGGCCAGCCCCGCCCCCGCCCCGAAGACTCCGCCCCCCCAACCGCCCCCACAACCGCCAGAGTCCTAAAGAGGAAAAGTAGCCTGTCCCCTTTTAGTGGCGTTCATCGCAGGCCTTGGCCAGGTCGCGCAGGGCCTGGGAGACCCGAACCTGGTACGGCGGACTGTCCTGCAGCCGCCATAAGTGCTCCGGCAAGCGCGCCAGCTCTTCGGCGACGCGAGCGCGGACGTCGGCCAGCGAGGGCGTGGGCGCCAGACGCCGGCCCTCCAACATGACGGGATGGATCAGCGCCGTTCCGTCCTGAGGATCATCGGCGAGCGTCAGTACGTCATAGGCCATGCGTCCACCCGCCCCGTCATGACGGTACACCTGCTTGCGTCCAGGCCAGGTCGCCTTGCCCTCGGAGCGCTTGCGGGAGGCGCGACCCGCATATTCCTGGAGCTTGTACACGCAGTCCAGGTAGGGCGCATCCGAGGACGTCGTCATGTGAGTGCCGACGGCGAAGGAGTCGATCGGGGCGTTGACGGCCATGAGCTCCTGCACGGCATACTCGTCCAGATTGCCGCTGGCCACGATCCGGACGTGCGGCAAGCCCCCGTCATTCAAAATGCGCCGCACCCGGCGCGCATGGTCGGCCAGGTTCCCGCTGTCCAACCGGACGCCTTTGATGGTGATGCCCCGTTTTTGCAGGCGAGGGGCGAGCGCCACCACCTTGCGGGCTGCCGCCTCCGTGTCGTAGGTGTCGAGGAGGAGCACGACATGATTCGGCTGCGCCAGGGCGAAATGCTCGAACGCCTCCATCTCGTCCTCGTGCGCCTGAATGAACGAGTGGGCCACCGTGCCGTACACCGGCACGCCGAAGAGGGCCCACGCCTGCACGGTGGCCGTCCCGGAAAACCCGACGAGGTAGCTGGCGCGGGCCGCGAGCAGGCCGGCCTCCTCGCCGTGGGCCCGGCGCAGCCCGAAATCCACCAACTCCTTCCCCGGCGCGGCCAGCACCGCGCGCACGGCCTTCGACGCGATCAGCGTCTGAAAATGGAGGAGATTGATCAGGCGGGTCTCCACCAGTTGCGCCTGCGGGAGCGGGGCCGTCACGCGCAGGATCGGCTCGTCGGGAAAGAAGACGGTCCCTTCCGGCATGGCGTGCACGTCGCCCGTGAAGCGGAACTGTGTCAAGTATTCCACCAGCGCCGTGCTGAAGCGGCTGCTTTGGGCGATCCAGTCCAGCTCCCATGGCATGAAGCGCAGATTCTCCAGATAGCTCAGGGCCTGCTCGAGGCCGGCCGCCACCAGGAACCCGCGACGAGGCGGCAGCTGGCGCACAAAGAACTCGAAGACCGCTGTGTCCTCCATGCGCTGCTGGAGATACCCATGCAGCATGGTAAGCTGGTAGAGATCGGTCAGGAGCGCGCTCGACGGCTGGTTCATGAGGCCAGGTTCTCCAACCGAAATGGCACGGCCCCCAGGCGGATCATCTCTTCCTCAGCCTTGCGGCCATCGTCCGGCTTCAGGTTCACCGCCCGGATCCCATCCATGAGGAGACAGACGGCATAGCTGCGCTTGATCGCGTCCCTGACCGTGTTCAGCACGCAATAGTCGGTCGCCAACCCGCCGATGAAGAGGCGCCGCACGCCGGTCTCGCGCAGATGCTCGTCCAGGGTCGTCCCCTCGAAGGCTGAATAGGCCTCTTTCTTGGGGTCAGTCGCTTTTGAGATGACGATCGTGGACGGAGGGAGATGGAAGTCGGGATGGAACTCCGCGCCATTCGTGCCCGCCACGCAGTGGACGGGCCAGATGCCACCTTGCTCGCGAAACGAACAGTGATTGGCAGGGTGCCAGTCCCGCGAGGCGAAAATCGGGAGCCCGCGCAGACCGAACGCGGCCATATAAAGGTTCAGGATCGGAACAACCTCGTCCCCTCGCAGGACTCCAAGCGCGCCGCCTGGCAGGAAATCGTTCTGGACGTCAGCGATGAGCAGACCATCGCCGGGATTGAGGTCCATGTCAATCCTCCCCGATCTTTATTCCACATTGTCCACCCAAAGCGGCGCATAAGACAACTCTCCTCTCCTTCCTAACAATGAAACGGGGGAGTCCTGACCCGGATCAGGTCAGGACTCCCCCGCTCCCTCTGCGCGGTCTTGTGCGCTACGACCAGTTATAGCGCGAAATCAAAGCCGACCAGCATCGTATTCTGGTGTTGGTCACCAAGAGACGCGGCCGTGCGCCGGTCGCTCAAATGGTTGTATTCGAGATGCCAAGCGATGTCGGTCCGGTTGGTGAACATGAAGTTATACCGAATCGCGACGGTATGCCCCTGCAGATTGTTGAAGTTCCCTACAAGCGTGCTATCCGGTCGATGGGAATTCGTGATCCAGTCGTAGCGGTAGATGAACAGCCATTTGGGCAATGCAATGGGATTGTAATCGGCCTCAATGAAGCCGCCGTTCCAGCGGGCCTCCTGTGGATTGGTGACAAAGAGGTTTCGACTATCCTTCGCGAACATCCAGGTCCCGAAGACGTTCACCTGCCCGCCCCACGTCGCGCTCGCATCGATGCCCATGCGGGAGAAAGTATGGCTGTTCTCACCGGTTCCGCATGGCGGCGCGGCACAGCCAGCAGCGTTAAAGGTCGTGGGCGCTCGCCCGTACATCCCATAGAGTCCGACCCGCTGGCCGGAAACGACGCCGTAGCCGCCAAAGGACTGCGTCACGTGACCATAAAACTGTAAGGCCCGCCCCCCGCCGCTGCCGGCCTCGTTGATGTCGCTGTTCGAGATCGCATTCAGCGAATAACGGAAATAGCCATTCGTCAGGGCGGTGGGCTTAATCCCGGCCAGTTCAGCCCCCGCGTGGTTATCTCCAAGGCCGAAGTCGTTCGGATTGGTAACACCTGCTGCGCCGCCACCGATGAAAGGGGAACCAGCGGTATAGTGATAAACCAAAAAGGTGGTGTTGAGGGTGGGGCTTCGTTTCTCGCTGAACGGCAGGTCCAGCTCGAACTTACCCACCCTGAAATTCATGAGATAATTGTTGTCGCCGAGCCCGATAAACCGCTGGAGGTTATCGAGCTTAATGAAGGCTGATTCCAAGTTACTATCGCTGGTTCCAGTGTTGAACCCGGCACTGTGAAGTCCCGGGGTGTACACAATGCCGAATGTGATATCCCTGGCCAAGATGCCGAAGCTCAGGACATCCAGGCCGGTAAAGCCAAAGCTCCCTGAAGTCGCCCTCGTGTCCTGGCCGCTGACCAAACCAGTCAACCCGCTTTTCGTCTGGAGCTGGTACCCCACGGTGGTCCGAAACGAGACCGGCCAATAGCCTTTCGTCAAACCCTCAAAAGTCGGCAGTTCCTGGTCGGTCCCGAGCTGATAGCCATGGTCGCGGAAGAGATTCCCAAAGTCGTTTAGTTTGGGAAACGACGGCACGTGGCAGACACTGCAGGCGAAATCATACTTTCTGGCAAAAGCAGGAATGGCCTGCGCATCCCGAACATCCTGCACGATCCCGCTGAGAATCCCAATGACGGCAAGAACAACCCCGACAATGAAAACTCGCATGACTCGCATTAGGCACCTCCTTCTGCTTAAAATCTGTCGAGCAGTTGCTTCTTCTTCGTCCGGTATTCCTCCTCTGTGATCACCCCCTCCTCCCGGAGTTGTTTGAGCTCACGAAGCTTCTGAGCCGAATCACTGCCGCGCTCCTGCTCAGGAGAAACAGCCGGTTGAGGCGCATCGGATTTTTGCGCAGGCTTTGCGGCGGACGGAGGCTTCAAGAGACCCTTGTACTCAATGGCCAATCGCAGGATTGAAGTCCCCCGCAGATCCCCCACGAATCCCCCTCCGACCAGCGTGGCAGACTGATAGTCGCCGGGAGCAAAGGTGTAGGTGCGGCCGCCCATGGACTGAAGAGGATCGTCCCAGAGCCTCTTCCGAACCGATGACATCGTGACGGCATAACGGTAGTTGGCGAGCATCAAATGCAACCGTTCGCCCTCGACAAACCATCCGCCGGTCGTGACCTCGGTAATGTCCGCAGAACGAGCCCGCAAGAGACCGAACACCACCCATTCATCGGGATGGGCACGCGTAAACGCCTTGCCGAGCGATTTACTCAGAAAAGTGATTTCATCCGGGGTAAATGCGGGGATCGGAGCTTCTTCCTGGGAAGCGAGCGTAAAAAAGCCGGGGTCGTGCCGGACCCATACGCTTTCCAATAGGAGGGTCCATTCTTTTTCATTGAGTTCGAGCGGGTGGTTGAACCGGGTTAGTCCGGACGGATTGGCGTCACCATAACGGGCCTCCACCCGGACAAAGCGAGTCGGCTCTTCCTGAGGTGATTTTGAAACAACAGGGGCAGGCTGGGCGCAGGCTTGACAGAGATAACCCAGAGCGAGCGCAGAAAGGATTCTCAACGGCACGGCAAGGCTCACGGCACCCCTCACCAGCGACATTGGCGTGCCTGGGCATAGCTCACCGAGGTAAGCTTGTCAAGAAATATCTTACGTCTTCACCGCTTCGTGGCCTTCTTCCAGACCCAGTAGACCGGTATGCCCAGCAGGACAAGGAGCAAGCCCGGCCAGGTGTATTGCGGCTTGTAGCGGAGCAGCTGGATCTCGATGAACAGCGCCATCACGATATAGAGGGCTGGCAATACCGGATAGCCCCAAGTCCTATAGGGACGTGCCATTTCGGGCCTGGTCCGGCGCAGCACGAAGACCCCGCCGATGGTTAGGATGTAGAACAGCAGGACCGAGAAGATCAAGAAGTCCAGCAGCTGCCCATAGGTGCCGGACAGGCACAGCACCGAGGCCCACGCGCCTTGCATCAGCAACGCCAGCGAGGGCGCGAGATGCCGGTTCAGCGCCCCCACGCTCGCGAAGAACATGCGGTCCTTCGCCATGGCGTAGTAGATGCGCGCCCCGGCCAGGATCAGGCCGTTGTTACAGCCGAAGGTGGAGATCATGACCGCGATGGCCATGAGCACCCCGCCGCTGTGGCCGAGGACGACCTCTGCCACGGCGGTCGCGACGCGATCTTCCGCCGCAAACTGGATGCCGCGCTCCAGCGCGGTGGCCCCGTCGGGCGCGCCCCGGAGGGGCAGCACGCACAGGTAGGCCAGATTGGCCAGGAGATAGATCGCGATGACCAGGCCGGTGCCCAGCGCCAGCGAGCGCGGGAGGTTCCGCTCTGGGTCTCTCACTTCGCCCGCCACGAACGTCACGTTGTTCCACGCGTCGGCGGCGAAGAGCGAGCCGACCATGGCCACGCCGATCATCGTCAGCAGGCCGACCCAGTCTGCTCTGCCGGTGCTCGGCTGGGCGGGCTCCCAGAAATGTCCGAAATTGGCGGTGAGCGCGCGGTCCGTGGCGAAGACAACGCCCAGCACGATCACCCCCAGCAGCGCGCCGGTCTTGGTGAGCGTCAGGACGTTCTGCACCAGCGCGCCGGTCCGGATTCCCCGCAGGTTCACCCACGTCAGGACGATGATGGAGAGGATCGCTAAGAGATTTTGGGTGTTCAGCCCGACCGTGTAGGGGCCCAGCTCGCCAAACCACAGACGGTACGGCCCGAACGTGCCGATCTGCCACAGCCAGGTCGCGGACGAGAACCAGGGGATCAGGACGCCTGTGAACCTGGCGAAGGCGATCGCCACGGCTGCGATGGTGGCGGTCTGGATGATCAATAACATCGTCCAGCCGTACAGGAACCCCCAGAGCGGCCCGAACGCCTCGCGCAGGTAGACGTACTGGCCGCCCGCCGCCGGCATCGCCGCGGCCAGCTCGCCGTAGCACAGGGCGCCGATCACGGTCATGGCCCCCGTGACGAGCCAGACGATCAGGAGGAGGCCGGGGCTGTGGACCTGCCGCGCGATGTCGGCCGAGACGATGAAGATGCCCGAGCCCACCATCGAGCCGATGACGATCATGGTTGCGTCGAGCAAGCCCAGGCTGCGGACAAGCGCGCCCGCGCCGGCCCGTTCCGCAGACCCCGCGACTGCGATCGTCCCGTCGCTCATAGGGGCCGCTTTCCCGCTTGTCTGAGTCTAGAGAATCCGCGCATGTGTCGGGTATAATGCCATCACATGGTAAAGCTACGCGACCACGAGAAGATGAAGGAGCTTTGGCCCCCCAAGTTCGAAGGGCCTCACGGCTTTTGGGACCAGGAGCATCCGGGGGAGGAGTGGGGCGACCTCATTCAAGTGAAGTGGGTCGAGCCCAACCGCAAGGGCGAGCAGCCGTTCGTGAAGCTCATTGTGCACTGGGATAACGTGGACTTCAGGAGCGTGATCTGCAGCGAGGATACCGCATTCCTGAAGCGGCTATACCTGACATTGCGGGAGCACGGGATCGGAAAAACCTTGGAGGAAGTCGGCAACCTGCAAGTGGACTTTTAACGCCCGGTCACTTCTTGGGAGGCGCGGAGACTTTCTTCTTCTGGTGAAACGCATAGGCGATCACGATCCCGAGGACAGCCACCGCCACTCCAAACACGTTCCAGCCGAATTCTTCAGTCATAAGCCCACCCCCAAGTTCGGATTATAAGAATAGCACAGGGACGGTCCACACGCCCATAACTATTTGGGGGCGACCTTGACAGCCCCTGCGGCTGGTTCCTATCCTGTGCGCTATGGCGCTGATCTCGATCGAGGGTCGGAAGCACAAGCCGAAGTGTGCGATTTGCGAAGGCGAGCCGGTGGAGACGGTGACCACGCTTGCCTGGCGCTTCATCTTGTGCTCTGACCACGTGACCAAGTTCGCCGCCCGCCGCCTGACCGACGCGGAGCGGGCCCTGCTGCTTCAGAAAAAACAGCCGGCCGGCGCCGCCTGGCAGCCTGCCGTCTGTGCCCTCTGCGTGGACCCGGCGGACCTGATCTTCACGGAAAATGAGGGCACCTTCGCGTTCTGCCAGCCGCACTTCATCCGGTACGTCCTTCTGGCGCTGCGCCCGAATGAGCATAGCGTCCTCTCGGGGCGGCTCACCCCGGAGCAGTTCCTCACGCGCCTCTCCTCCAAGTACTATTTCGAGGGGATGGCCGAACAACCTTACTTCGAAGACCTCGACGACCCGGCCTATGTGGTCGACACACCCCTGTGGGAGACCTAGCAATGGAGCGCGCCCCGTCCCACTTCCTGGAAGCGCTGGTCCAGGAACTGAAGGACCATCCCGTCAACACGAACGTGTTCTTCCAGGCCTTCAAGGACCAGTATCTGAGCCGCAGCCAGATGCAGACGTTCCTTCGCCAGTACCACTATTTCTGCAAGCACTTCGTCAAGGTCCTGGAGGGCCTCCTGTACAAGACGCCGGTGGACGCCCTCGAGATGCGCGTGGAACTGGCCAAGACGCTCCATTCCGAACTGGGCAACGGACGCGCCGAGCAGGCCCATAGCCGGCTGCTGGAACGCTTCGCCGCAGCCGTGAGCCTGAGCCCCGATACGCTGGAGAAGACCGTGCCCATCCCGGAAGTGGCGGCGTATCTTGCCGTGCTGCAGCGCCTGTTCATCGAGTCGGACTACCTCACGGCGCTCGGCTCGGAGATGGCGGTCGAGATCACCGCGGCGTCGGAGTTCCGTTACTTCTACCCAGGATTGACGAAATACCAGACCTTCTCCGCCCACAACCTGGTGTTCTTCGAGATGCATCTCGAAGCTGAAGAGTGCCACAGCGCTTGGCTGACCGAGGCCGTGGAGAAAACGGCCCGCACGCAGGCGGACCTTGAGCGCGTGGCGGCCGGCGCGCGGACCACGGCCGACGCCTGGCTGGCCTTCTGGCAGGGCCTGTACCGCGAGGTGTTTGAAAAGGCCACCGTCGGCGCCCACCCATGAAACCCGTCGCCTCACCCGCGCAGGACTCGCTTGAGCTGACCGACGAGGTCCTCGCGCTACACGCCTGGCGGATGCCGGACATGGTGCTCTACCAGCACGCCTATGAAGAATGGTGGCTGGCGCCCCTCGAAGACGCGGTCCCTCTGGTCAAGGTCAATCGCGCTGGCCTGAACCTCTTGAACGCCATGAACGGCAAGGTGACCGTGGGGGCACTGCTCGAGAAGTTCGGGCCACGGGTGTGCGGGCCGAACGGGGAGACCGGCCGGCAGTGCCTGGAGCGCTGGCCCGTGCCGAAGTTTTCCCTGTGCTATTTCGGGGCCGAGCCGCCGACCGGCGATCGCGGCGACGCGCGCTGGCATCTCCTTCTGCTGAAGATCCGGGAGGGCTGGCAGGGCACCTCGGAGTTCGAGGGCGAGACTCATCTCTCTGACTTCCACGCGCACGAGATCGGCTCTCCGGAGGGCCACTTCGAAACCATCGAGACCACCGTGTCGCACTTGTTCCGGGAGCCCAGCGAGGCGATGGCAGGGCTCACCTACGGGCGCCTGCTGGCGAAGCAATTGAAGAAGCTCGGCTGGTGGGACCGGAAGCCTCGGGTCCTCCTGGAAGTCGGAGGCGGGCTTGGCTATGTCGCGCGCGACCTGGGCGGCGGCCTCTCGCCCGAGGAACGGCAGGGGGTGCGGTACGTCTTCGTGGACATCACCCGGCCGTTTGTGAAATCTCAGCTTGCCATGGGGCGGGAAGGCGGATGGGCCGCGGCCGGCCTCCAGGCTAACGCGGAACAGCTCCCCCTGCGGGACGCCAGCATCGACCTGATCGTGGACAATGAAAACCTCGCGGACATGACGCCGGTGAAGCTGACCAGGCGGGAAGTGGAGTCCGACAAAGGCGCTTCACCGCTGCACCAGGAGGCGCTGGATTGGATCCGCCACGCCAAGCTCTCACTGGGCGCGGAGGTCCCGGAGGAGTTCATCTTCAATCTAGGACCCGTCCGTTTCGTGGCGGAGCTCTGGCGGGTTCTGAAGCCAGGTGGGCGCGCGATCCTGGTGGAGTTCGGCATCGAAGAGGGGTTCTCCGCGCCGGTCAAGCTCCCGGGGCACACGGAGTACGAAGTGCAATACTCGCATCTCCGGCAGGTGGCCCGGTTGCTGGGCTTCCAGGAGAAATTCGGCGCCCTGCCGCACTTCCTGAACATGCGTCCCGACACGCGGGTGCTATGCACCGGCGCCGCCTACGCGATCCGCCGGTTCTGCGAGGCGGCGGGCAGGTCGTTCGCCATTCGCGCCTACACGGAATCCGAATTCCGTCACGCGTTGGGGGATATGCTGCCGAAGCTCTCCGGCCATCACTTCCACGACATCTCCGACCCGGCCTGGTTCGGGCTGTGGGACTTCAAGGTGCTGTTACTGGAGAAACCGGCCGCCGCGTCTCAACCCAAGCCACAGATCAAAGACGTGAAGGGCTTTCGCTGGGGCGGGATGCGGTGAGAAGCACTTTCTCCATTCATTATGTTACCGCATTGATCCTGACGCTTTCGCTAACATCTACAGGATCATGGACACACGCAGATGAACTAAAGCGATACAGAGATGTTGAGTCCTTCAAGGCTGATTTGAGGGGCGTCGTCACAAAGGAAAAGAAGCTTGACCTCAACAGCGACGGCCAACAGGATGTCTTGATCTTTTACTCTGATCCTGAGAACAAATATCTGGGGATTCTGATCAGAGAGAAGGACAACTTTATCCTTCTAGACCCACCCGAAGCGGAAGATTACGACGTTGTTGGATCACCGGGCCACTACGAATTGAAAATTGGCCATGGAACGTTTCCGTCTATCGGCGATGTCCACGGATCGGATCAATTTTACTGGTATGATTTCTTTAAGATCGTTGGTCACTCGCTGGAGATTACGAATTCCAACCACGCTAAGTTCTACAAGGAGATGCTGCCCCGCTACCGCAAACGGATCAAAGAATTGGAACAGGAAATTCTCGATCTGAAACAAGAAGGCAAGGAAGGCAAGATTGATGAATCAACAGTCCCAACCTTGTCGCAATATCGTAGAGATCACGTCAAACGTTATAAGGAATTTATAAGCAAGGCGTTGGAAATCATCGGCCGGTCGCAATGACTACTCACACTTAGATGATCATGCGACCCACAAGACCGCAGATCAAGGAAGTGAAGGGGTTTCGATAGCCCGGATTATTTCTGAACGTCGTCGCGAGGCAGCTGAGACCGAAGCCCGCCGTGGCTGCTCGCAAGCGAGGACGACGCAGGCGTATTCGCTGCAATACGTCGAGGAGGCCGAGCGAGAACGGCCGCGCCGGGCGAGAGGATCGGTTGCCGCAGTAGACGTTTAGGAATAATCCGGGCTAAGGCGGGATGCGCTGACCCTGCCGAGCCCTTGGAGCGTTCTGAATGAAAGCCGCGGAGTTGCTGGTCACCTGCTTGGAGAACGAAGGGGTGGAATTCCTCTTTGCGCTGCCGGGTGAGGAGAACCTGGACGTGCTGGACGCGCTGGCAAACGCCCGCATCCGCGTCATCCTGGTCCGGCACGAGCAAGGCGCGGCGTTCATGGCCGACGTGTACGGGCGTCTCACCGGGAAAGCCGGGGTCTGCCTGGCTACGCTGGGCCCCGGCGCCACGAATCTCCTGACCGGCATCGCCGATGCAAACCTGGACCGCGTGCCGCTGGTGGCCATCACCGGGCAGGCATCGCTCGATCGGATGCACAAGGAGTCCCACCAGTACATCGACGTGATGGCGCTGTTCAAGCCGGTCACGAAATGGCAGGCGCAGATCGCGCGGGCGTCCATCATCCCGGAGGCGGTCCGGAAAGCCTTCAAGGTCGCGCAGACCGCAGCGCGCAGGTGAAACGGGCGATCCAGGCGATCCAGGCAGCCCGTCGTCCCCTCATTCTCGCGGGCAACGGCGTGGTGCGGCGTCGAGCCCACGAGGCCGTACGCCGGTTCGCGCGGGCGCTGAACATTCCGGTCGTGCACACCTTCATGGGCAAGGGCATCATGCCCGACAGCGATCCCCTGTCGCTCTATACCATCGGGCTGCGGCTGCGCGACTACCCGGCGCTGGCGATGGAACAGGCGGACGTCGTGATTGCGGTGGGCTACGACTTCGTCGAGTACGCGCCGTGCTACTGGAACTCCAACCGGGACAAGCGCGTGGTGCACGTCGACGTGTCCCCGGCCGAAGTGGACGCGCACTACATCGTCGAAGTGGGTGTGCTCGGCGACCTCGCGCTCTCCCTGGAGCAGATCGGCACCGGCCTGTCCCCGTTCAAACCCGACTGGGCCAAGCGCGAGCGCGAGCGGATCGTCGCCGGGTTCGAAGCCGAGCGCGCCGGCCCGCCCACCTGGCCGATGCGCCCCCAGAATCTCATCGCCGAAGTGCGGGCCGCCCTGGCGCCCGAGGACCTGGTGGTCTGCGACGTGGGCGCCCACAAGCTCTGGATGGGGCGCATGTTTCCATGCGAGGCCCCCAACACGTGCCTCATCTCCAACGGGTTTGCGTCCATGGGCATCGGGCTGCCCGGCGCGATCGCGGCGAAGCTGGCGTTCCCGGAGCGACGGGTGCTGACGGTGTGCGGAGATGGTGGGTTCCTCATGAACGTGCAGGAGCTCGAGACCGCCGTGCGTCTCCGCGTGCCGGTGGTGGCGTTGATCTGGCGCGACGACGGCTACGGCGTAATCCGGTGGAACCAAGTGGTAAGGTTCGGGCGCACGATGTCGGTGGACTTCGGCAACCCGGATTTGGTCGCGCTGGCGCAGAGTTTCGGCGCGGTCGGGTTACGGGTGTCGCACCCCACCGAGCTTCGCCCCTGTCTGGCCGAAGCGTTCCGATCGGAGCGCCCGGTCGTCATCGACTGTCCGGTGGACTACGCGGAGAACCTCAGGCTGACAGAACGCCTGAAGGGATGAGGCCTTATCACGGCAGGAGCGCGATGATCCTGACCGGTCCACCGGTGCCGCCCCTGATCTTCATCGGCAACGCGATGAGGGTCGCCCCTTTCGGGGGGAGCTTGTCCAGATTGGCGACGTTCTCCAGCCCGTAGAGGTCGGCGCCGTTCAGGATCTGGTGGACGACGAAGTCCCGCGACGGCCCGTGGTCAATGCTGGGCGTATCGATACCCACGCCGTCGATGGTCCGCTCCTTGACCAGGAACGCGGCCGCCTCCTTCGAGAAACCCGGAAAGTGCAGCGTCTTCGGATCGCCCGGGGTCTCGCTGCCGAGGTATCGCACCTTGTCGGGCCAGTACCGCCCCCACCCCGTGTACATCAGCACGATCGCCCCATTGGGAATGCGGCCGTGCCGGGTCTCCCAGGCCTTGAGGTCCTCGACGGTGAGCCGGTAGTCCCGATCCCTGACGACCGCCTGAGTGACGTCCACCACCGCCGCCGGCCTGACCAGCCGCTGGACCGGAATCTCGTCCACCGTGCTCCGGCCCTTGCCAAAATGGATCGGCGCGTCGATGTGCGTCCCGCCGTGCTCGGAAGTCGCGAAGTTCGCGGAGGCATACCAGTACCCGCCCGCGGTCATCCCCCAGTCGGTCTTTTCCCACTGAAATGGCTTATTCGTAGGCCAGTAGACGGTCCGCTCATCGAATGGGTACGTCAGGTCCACCAGCTTACGCTCGTCGAGCTGCGCCGCGGCGGGACCTACCCACGCGAGCAACCACCCCGCCAAGAACAGCGCCATCGTCATTGCCATGACGTCCTCCTCCGCCCTGCTTAATCGGCGGACTATACGCGATCGCGGGCCAGGAGGCGCTTGGCCAGTTGCTGGAGTTCGTCGATGTTGACAGGCTTGGGGAGCGCCGCGTTCACGATCCCGTGATTCACGGCTTCCAGCAGGAAGGGCGGCGTGGCCTGGCCCGTGATCAGCACGATCTTGATGTGCTGCAGGTCTGAACGCTTACGGATCTGGTGGCAGACTTCGAGTCCGTCCCAATGGGGCATCGCATAATCCGTGATGACGAGATCCGGCTTCTCCTCCTCGATCAGGTTCATTGCATCGAGGCCGTTGTCCGAATCGAGGATCCGGACCGGTAAAGCTTTCAGCGCTGAACGGAACAATACTCGGACTGAAGGTTCATCGTCAACGATAAGGATTGTCTGTAGCTTCTGAACTGGTTCGGTCACGTGAGCCTCGGGAGTCCCTTCCGCAAAGAGGCAGGAGACATGCCACGTTTCTTTCTTACCGAAATCAGGAAGATAGGAACTAACGGCTGGGGGGAGATAGTATCGAGGTAGATACAGGCTGTATCTAATCGCAATACGCATTTTCTCGGGGGACCTGTCCATCATAGGATTAGGCCGGCGGGAATCGAGTGATGGTAACCGGCGTGTACTCCAGCCGGGGCCCGCCGGCGGTGTAGTAGCACAGCGTATGCTTGAGCCAATTCACGTCGTCGCGCTTGGGAAAGTCGGCCCGGTAGTGCGCGCCGCGAGACTCTTTGCGGGCGAGCGCGCCGGCCACCACGGTCTCGGCCAAGTCCACCAACGACCCAAGCTCCAGGGCAGTGATGAGATCGGTGTTGAAGACCTGGCCGCGATCGTCCAACCGGACACGCGCGGCGCTGGCTTTCAAGGCCCGCACAGCGGCCAATGCTTCGGTCATCCTGTCCTTCGTGCGCACGAGCCCGAGCTGGCTGGCCAGCACCTTACCCAATTCCTCGCGCACCCGCCAGGGCCGCTCCCCTCCGTCATTCTTCAGGAGCGTGGCGATCCGCGCGTCCTCCCTCTGGAGCGCCCCGGCGTCGTCCCGCGATGGGCCCGCAGTCGCCACGTACTCTGAAGCCCTCAGGCCGGCCCGCCGGCCGAAGACGATCGTTTCCAGCAAGGAGTTCCCGCCCAGGCGGTTCGCCCCGTGGATGCTGACGCAGGCACATTCCCCCGCGGCGTAGAGACCGACGATGGCGGTCTCGCCCCACGCGTTGGTCTTGATGCCGCCCATCACGTAGTGGGCTCCCGGACGTACGGGAATCGGCGATTCGATCGGGTCCACGCCGGCGAAGTCCAGCGCGAGTTGGCGGATCTGCGGCAGCCGCTCCAGAATCCTCGCGCGGCCCAGGTGGCGCAGGTCCAGCAGCACGCAGCCGTCCACGCCGCGCCCCTCAGCGATCTCC
>VBOK01000034.1:12404-32118 GCA_005877565.1 Nitrospirota bacterium | reverse complement strand
ACCTGGTAACGCCGCTCGGGCAAGGTCACCGGATGCCCGCGCCGGGTCAACTCCGCGCCAACGGTCTGCGTCGAAGTAAAGACGACAAGTGCCCGATATGGTGGCATGGCGATGTCATTTCGGTCTCACTGGGGAAGGGGTGCGGGCAAAGGGAACACGGTCCTGCGCTCGGAATTCGGAACGAACCTGCGACCGTCTCGCACGGAGCTGATCAAAGATGGCATCCATGATTCTCGCGGTAAGAAGAATTTCCCGGTACGGGAGAGGCACCGGCGTACCGTGAATGATGGAACGATAGAACGACTCGATCAGATACTTCATCCCAGAATTCATGTGGAAATCCCTTGCCAGGAAAGTCCGTGCGTTCTTCATCAGGTTCCCGAGATACTGCCCCGCGAAACTGACAGGGGGCACGAACTTCTCGACGTAGCTCTTCAACCTCCCGCCTCGAAGCTTGATCAATGTCTCGTGATCCCGATCAAGAATCAGACCGTTTTTCTGGCCATAGATACGAAACTGATGGATCGAGGGCTGCATCTGCGACGAGAACGTGAAATAGGCCGTGGTACGCTCCTCTTCACAAATGATGACTCTCAGTTCATCTACGATCTCGCGTTCGTCCATCCTCTTGAGTAGCGGACTCACAAAGCCGTACGCGATCACCTGAGGCGAATCGCTGGTCAGGAACTCCGCGATCCGAGCAATGCCATGGCTGATAATGTTGTGCAATAGTCCTCCCGGCAATCTGCGGACCCAATGTTGCTTGTCGCCAAGAAGCGCTCGCGCATAACCGGGCTCCCCAAGGTCATAGCAGTAATGACTTTCCATATGCACCGGTACCCCGCCCAAGTAGCCGCTTTCTACAAGAGTTCGCATGCGTCTCGCCACATGGCTGAATTGCTCATCATGTCCTGCCGTCAGCTTGAGCCCCTTCTCATTGGCGAGTGCAACAAGTCTTTGGGCTTCCTCCTCGTAAAGGGTGAATGGCTTCTCCACATAGACATGGCATCCCTGTTCCAGGCAAAACCTCGCGATATCGAAATGGCTTTCCGGCGGCGTCGTGATGTGAACAACGTCGGGCCGGGCGTCACTCAGAAGGTCCGTCAAGTCGACGAAATACCGCTTGACTGGGAATCTCTCGTAGAGCTGCCGTGCCATCAGCTCTTCTCGGTCACAGACCCCAACGATCTCGCATCCCTTGATCCTCTGGATCTGCAACGCGTGAGCATCGGCGATCTTGCCGCATCCCACGATGGCAACTTTAAGCATGCCTTCCTCTTTCCCGGCAGCTTTGGAAATAACGCCCAAATCCCTCCGCCATCGGCACCGTTGGTGTCCAGCCCAGCCGCGCCTTCAATTTTTCATTGGTGTAACGCGTCTTCTTCCAGTAGGCGTGCCATCTCCTCCTATTGAAGGCGGGCGGCAACTGTCCTTCTGACCAGTTCGAATATTTCTCCCACAGCCAACAGAGCGCATAACTCAGAATGTGTGGTACATAGATGGATGCGAAGCGCCTGACATTCTGTTTATACAGCCGTAAAAACCGCCTGCTGGAAGGAAGATCGTCGTCCACGACGTTGAACACCTCGCCATCCACTCCTTTCTTCACCCCGGCTAGTACGATCGCGTCTGCGCAGTTATCAACGTACGTGAACGGTATGGTGTTAGAACCTCCCAGATGCAGAAAGACACCAAACGTATCGATTCCCACCCGACTAGCGATGCTCTCCTTGCCGGGACCATAGACATAGCCTGGCCTGACGATGACGTACGGGATCCCAAACCGCTGGCCGTACTCGGTCACGATGTCGTCCTGTTTGATTTTTGCGAAGCAATAGGCGTCACCCCGCAGTTGGGGACGCATTTCAACCGGACATGACTCGTCCAAGAGTCTCCACCGACGTTTCTGGGTGTTGCTATAGACCGCGAACGAACTGATGTTGACAAACCGCCTCAGGCATTTGTGCCGCAGGCTTGCTTCGAGAAGATTCCGCGTTGTGACCACCGAGTTCATGAACGCATCGGGAAAGGACTTCTCGCTTCCGCCCGCGGCCAAGTGAAAAATGACCGCCACATCCTGGGTCGCAGTACTGCAATCCTCGCGAGACAGAAGATTGCCTCTGATCACTTCCACTCGTGCCCCCATGCCGCGGCGGCTGGCGACGGCTTCGAGACTTGTCACGTCACTGGAGGGCCTGGCGAAGCAGACCAAGTTGCGGAATCCGTGATCCAGAAGGCTCTCTACCAGTCTGGATCCAATGAAGCCGGTTGCCCCTGTTATCAGGATCGGATCGTCCGGCCCGATTATAAAAGTGTCGCGTTCCATCTGGCCCATATCTTGCTGTTAATCGGTGACGTATGGCTCTCTTATCGGGTTGATGCCCAGGAGCGCAAGGAGCCTGCCTATGTGATCAAAGAGTTTAACTAAGAGAATCATGAACCTGTGATGTCCCAACACCAAAGCAAACGGCAGCGCGCCCGTATAAGCTGGAATAGCGATGACCGATTTTGCTATGTCGAGGGCTCCGAAGGTCGGATGGACGACTGAGTCTGTCCCCTGGAGCAAAGCCCTTCTTAACATGAACATGCGTTTCCAGCGTATCGGGGGAACAGCCTCATACGCCACGGCCTCATTGCACCAGATGAACACGTGTCCCTTCTCGATCATTCTTCTGAAAAAGTCCTGGTCCTCTCCCGTCCGAAATTCCGGTCTGAACGGCTGGGCGCCGGCCGCGAAGATTCGCTTTTTCAGCAGCACGTTGTTGGTCCGTCCCTTCCTCCAGTCGATAACGAATCCCGTCGTGTAAGTCGGCCGTTCGTAGAATTTGCCCTTAACGACCCACTTGGGCGGCTCTTCGTCGAAGTGCCGCCTCACTGGTCCAAGTACACCGTCCACGTTATATTTGTTACAGGCCTTGAACAGAGTCAGCAGCCAGCCCTTGGTCGGAAACTCGTCGTCGTCGATGAAGGCGACGAAGTCCCCGTTCGCGTTCTCGATAGCCTTGTTCCGCGTCAGCGCGATATTCTGTCGCGGCTCCACGCAGTACGTGATCGGAATAGTCGACGCAGCCGCGAAATTCAACACCACAGCCTTGGCAGATTGTAAATGATCGTTGTCGGCAACCACGATCGAATACGTGAATAGTCCACTCGTGTCCTGACCGCCGAGTTCCTCCAACAAGCGCTTGAGAAAGCGTGGCCGCTTATAAGTGCAAATGCAGACACTGATATGCTTCGTTTCGTTGGTCATCGCCGTGCGGCGCGCTCGGAACGGCGGACGGACCGAGAGGCAGACTGGGATCGACAGGGATTGGAGGCGATAGTGGACATCAGCCGATGTGCCGGTAAAGAAGCTTGCCGGCCACGGTCAGCATGCTAGCCGGAAGTCGAGAGGAGATCTGCTTCGCGAACTGAATCCTCCACCCATCGGTGAGAGACGGCTTCGCCGCCGCCGGGCAGCGCCAATTGGTCAAGGTGGAGCGATCCGCTGCCCAACGCTCCTTGAAAGCGATCAGACCCGCGTTGTCGCAGTCGGACCGCCCCAAGTCGAACTCTTCAGCCCCTGCCTGCTTGGCGTCCTGGATGGCCTTCCAGAAGAGCAGCGCCATGCCACCCAGACTGTTCAGACGCGCATCTGATCCACCGTACTTGTAGACCATCCTCTTCCCGTGGCTCAACGTCAGGATTCCCGCCACCGGCTGGCTGCCCTTGGAAGCGATGCGGATACACGCGTCCTCACCGAGGCAGTCGACAAGGTTGCGAAACCAATCCAGAGGTTGCGGAGGGAGGTGGTGGCGCTGACGGGTGATCCGCAGGAGGCCGTACAGCTTCTGTAGGAGCGACTCGCTCCGTCCCCCCTCGTAAGTCAGTCCTTCTCGTTCCGCCCGGCGGATCTTCCGTTGAACGCAATCCTTGTCGAAGCTGCGCAGCAGGGCATCCAGGCTGGGCCGAAGGTCCAGCCGATGCAGGTAAAACGTCTGGGCCGTGTGAAAGCCGCCCTCCAGTTGCAGTTCAGAGCTCGTCGATCGCATCTCCACATACTTCCATCTCTCTCGTTTCCGGCTAAGCTGCACGGAGAGGATAAGTGTGCTCAACTCCTCGGAATTGTGGACGAGTGGCTCACAGTGATCCGAAAACGGCAAAGAGACCAGCCTGCGGCCGGTGAGCCAGCTCCGAACAGCGCAAAAAACGAGGGCGTTCCTCAGTTGCTCGGTTGGGGCAGACGTCGTGAAAGCGACCGGCTCATAGTGATAAGTACGCTGCAAGGCACGGAGCCAGCCCGGCGCGTGAAACACCGAAGCGTTCGGGTGCCACCCGACGAACTCTGGCCAACGCGGATCCTCTAGCGGATCAAGGGAGTAGACGGTCATCTCCCGCTTCGCCGACGGTTCCGTGATCTGCTCCTCGATTGAGTTAGACAAAGGGGTCATCAGAAAAGAAAAGCTGGCCGATAGCCAACCCTTTGGAGAACGCGACGGGCCAGTCGCCGTAGCGCAGCCTCGAGCCGCCCGCGTCGACGAAATCCTATGCCTTCAAGAAGCCGGATCTGGTCGGGCGAAAGCCGCCAATCCGAGGCAGCGCAGTTTTCTACCACATGATCGATGGAAGTTGCCTTCGGAATGGCAATCACCGCGTTCTTGGCAATGCACCAGTTCAGTGCCACCTGGGCTTCCGTCTTACCCGTCATCGCTGCCACGTGGGCGAGGATGTTTTCCGGATCTCTCAGTTTGATGTGGGGCAGCCCCTTGGCCAGAGGACTATAGGCGATTACGGCGATACGGTTTTCCTGGCAGTAGCGCAAGAGCGCTGGCTCGATGCTCCGTTCCACCAGACTGTAACGAACCTGGTTGGAAACGATCTTGTATTTGGACAAAGCCGCCTGTGCTCTTTTGAGCTCCGCCACAGAGAAGTTGCTCACCCCAATGAACCGGATCTTGCCTTGTTCCACCAGCTCTTCCATGGCTGCCATAGTCTCTTGGACCGAAACGGTGTAATTCGGCCTGTGGAGTTGGTAGAGATCGATGTAATCAGTCCGCAAACGTTGGAGGCTGCGCTCAGCCGCTAGCAGCAAAGCTGGCCGTCTGAAGTGGGTGGGTGAAACTTTGGTTGCCAGAAAAACACGGTCCCGGTTGCCCCGGATCGCTTCGCCGACGATCTCTTCTGTTCCATAGGACTCAGCCGTGTCAATCAGGCTCGCTCCTAGGGCGATTCCGGTTCGGAGGGGTTCGACACCGCCTTTGTAGTTGAGGGTACCAAGACCAATCTCCGGAAGGCGGACGGTTGTATCGGCAAGGCACTTGTCGTTCATGCGCCGTCAGCCAGTCGAACTCCCCCGCAGGGGATCGTCCCAGGCAAAGATCGCAGATTCTCGAGGTCCTTGAAGCGAACGCAGATAAGCCCGAAGAGAGAGCCGGCCTCTCAGGATTTCGCGAATCGCCATCGGCAGATCGGCGGGCATGCGCATCCAGCGCTCGCCGGCGCGCCCGCGCACGTCGGGGACTGGTTCGCCCCTGATGAGGAGCCAAAGGAGGTAAGGGAAGTCGACCCCGGCACGCCTGGAAAGTGTGTGCCAGCCCCAGACGCGCGGATTGACATCGAGAATCTTATATTGAGCATTCCGCGGATCTCTTTTGAACTCTACTTCGATAAGGCCAGTGAAGCGGATCGCCGCCAGTAGTCGAACGGCGGGCTCAATGATTTGCGGCTCATCAACCGTCTCAACGTAGGTACTGAACCGGCCGAAATCCATTGGAAACTGCCGGGTGCGCCTTGCCACAATGGAAGCCACGGGGCGACCATCTCTGCAAAGAGCCGCATACGAAAACTGTGCTTCTCCCCATCCCGGCACGACTTCCTGGACCATAAGCATCTCAGGGGCAACCAGCGCACACGCCTCGTCATAGCGCGCCAGCAACGACGCACGATCTTCGATACGCCAAGCTTTGTCACAGTTGAGACGATTGAAGCCCAGTCTCATCGCTGGCTTGAGGATGACGGGGAACGGGCATTCGAGCGAGGCAAGTTCCTCGCGGTTGCGGGGGCAGAACGTCCAGGGTTGATCCAGAGCGAGATCCTGCGCGAGGCGGTGCAAGAGCCGTTTGTCAAAAACCCAGCGCAGCGCGTCCCACGGCGGCGTCGTGAGTCGGTAGTGTTCTGCGAGTAACTCGTGATGACGCGCGACCAGCACGACGCTTTCATCGGTGGTCGGAAACAATACCCACCCCTTGAGTCCCTCCCTTACCGCTAAATCCAAGAGGAAGTCGAGTTGCTTGCGATCATCCTCGAGCGGGTAACGCAGGCTGCGGCAGGCGTACCGGGAGACAGATCCCACTAGATGCTCGTCCTGCTTCAAGACCCAGACTGGTACACCTCGACGACCCAAGCTGCGGACAATGCCAAGCCCCCGGTAATCCGCGCCTGTAACCAACGCGCCCTCACCAGCGTAAGTGCGGTGGGCGTTTCGGATCGGACTCGGCGCCGCGCTCAAGACCGGCATCGCCATAGCACCTAAGACCTCCGCAAGCCGGCTTTGCCCAGAATCCTACGTGTCAGGGTACGCGAAGCAAACTCGGTGCCGGCCACAAACCGCATGAGCGGTCCGAAGCTCCAGGCAGCAGGGGCACCGAGAATGTGCAGGCCAGGTACTGAGGTCTCAAAACCCGAATTCAGCACAGGATAACCGCCAAACCGGCGGATTGTCGCCAGGAGTTTCGCCGAGAGGAACTCATACCGAGAGATGTCAACTTGGTAGCCGGTCCCCAACAGCACATGATTGACCCGCCGTTCGCTGCCGTCATTCAGTTTGACGGTTAACCGCTCGCCAGCAGGAACTGCGTAAACGACTGAGCGTCCAGTCGTGATTGGTACTTTTTCGAGGCGAGGCTTCAACCAAGCCGCCCCAGCGGGCCGGATCGAGCGCACACTAAGACGGTCCTGTACCCCCCTCGGGAAGCGCCGATACAAGCCAGGCCTTGCGACGAGTTGGCTGACTCCCGCCGGGCCCACGTCCGGCGGGGCGTACAAAAGGCTCGCTACTGGCTTGAAAGTGTGAAACCAGGGATGGGGCCACAACCAGCGGACCAGCGGTGCCCGGACGACGACCTCAACTTCTGCTCCAGATTCGTGCAACAAGGCGGCCGACTCCAGCGCGCTCTGCCCACCGCCGAGGACCAGCACCTTTTGTCCGGCGAACCGACTGAGGTTCCGGTGGTCGGACGTGTGCGACACCAGGGCAGCCGGCAGGCCCGCGAACTCAGACGGACGCCAGGCAAACGTAGCGATCCCGGCCGCGACGATCACCCGCCGTGACTTCCACACCTCTCCGTCTTCGAGCGTGATTCGGAAACCTGCCACATCACCCTCGACGCGTGTGACTTTACGCGGGTCGATGTCGGGCATTGCCTGCTGCTGGAACCAGTGCCCATATTGGACGAATCGGTCGAGCGGCACCGGAGCTGACACATGGTTGCCACTGACCGACTGATATGCGTCAAGCGTCAAGACCCGTTTCGGATCTGAAATGTGTGACCCCGCCCAGGGGGAGCGCAGGAGCATACCCGTTGGCATATAGCGTTCCCAGAAGGCCATCGTTTCACCGAAAACTTGGACCTCCAGCCCATTGGCTGCTCGCAAATGCGCAGCAGCCGATAGTCCATAAGGACCAGCACCGACAATCGCACAATCAATAGATTGCATCTCTCCTACCTCTCGCTTCTTCAGCTGACTGAAGGACCCAATCTTCTGTATCCTGGCCGCCGCCGTCTTCGATATGAGCACCATGCTCTGGCATAGCAAAGAGCAGCGATACCCATTTGCTACTTCTCGGGAACTGTTAGCTTTCTGCGGCTATAAATCGCCAACCGCGTCCCCAGAATGTGCATAATGGGCCTGTCTAATCTTGGAGATAGCTCATTCAGAAAAGCAAAAATTCCTGGATAGAATGTGTAATCATCCCAAACAATAGTGCCCTGCTCTGAAAGCATCTCAAATGCCGCCTTTGTGTCAGATTTGACATAACTGTAGCTATGGCTAGCATCAATAAACACCAGGTCAATAATCCCGCGATACGGGGAAAAATCGAAAGTTGCAGAGTCACCATAAAGTTGGGTGATCTTTTTCTGTTCTGGTGTACCTAGAAACTTCGCTCCTCTGTCCCATGTTCTGAAGTAATTTAGATCCGTCAAGTCGAGCTTCACGTTGCTTGCGGCATTGATGTCTGGCAGGTCAAGAGTGTATATGTGAGCATCTAGTTTATTGTGAGCCAATAGCCAGGACGTTTCCCCGAGATAGGTTCCTATCTCAAAGACGGTCTTGCAGTCTAGCACCTGACATAGAGCAGCCAGTATAAGCGGACAATATTGGGAGCCACATGCTACTCTTGTAACACCCCCTGCCACTACTGCTTTTTCTATCCCTGCGATCTCCGACAATTCGATATTTTTAATATTCGGAGAGCTAAACCGTTTTATTTCTACAAAGATGCCTTTGATCAGACGATGCCTGAAGCCGCGCGGATCCTTAAGTGAATTCCGAACTAGACCTGCCAAAACAGTTGGCAGGATGAGCCACTGGTGCACCATGGAGTCACTCGGGAGGCGAGATATCCAGGGCCACCGCCTCGTGGTGCCTGGGGACGGGTTCGAGAACCGGTGACTACCTATCGGAGCTTTTTCCATTGTAGGAGACATGTCGGGCTACATCTCGCGGCAGAGCAAACCAGCATTGACTGCTGTAATACTTCGCAACGTATTCGAGGAACTCCTCATAAAGTTCTGCTCCATATTCCGATGAGCTCCTCCTTCCACCAAAATTCATGTAGTCGGGATGAACGTTGACCAGCGCCAACCCGCCGTGAGCCGCCACCCAGTCGAGCTTGCTTTTCCACACGTCGATCCCCGTCTCTTGGAACACAAGAAAAAGAGTGGAGTCCTGTGGCAAGGTGTATGGCAACTCGACGTAACCGGTGCAGCCTTCTCGAGGGACCCAAAACGGGAAGATGGTGTTCACGCCGTCTGATTGTGGCTCAAAGGGATCAGTATCAAAGGTGGATGCGTCGTACAGGATATTGAGATGCTGAAGCCATTGTAGATTATGGAGCATGAATCCGGAGCGAAAGCCGACGGCGCCCCACGATGTCAGATAATGATTGATTTTGTGAGCGTTGTTTTTGAAAGTCTCCCAAGAACGGTAAAGTTTACCGTCGTGGTGCAGGTCGTGGACGCCCACTTCGAATCCGTGCTCGCCGAGAAAGACGCGGAGCGGTTCCGGGGTTGCATACTCGCCTTCCGGTACGAAGTTGAATGAGGAGCGGAACCCCAGACCCATCTCCATCTCTGCCAACTCGCGGCAGCGATCCAACCCTCTCTGGCCTTCGACGTCATGCGTCAGGACGAAGGCGAACTCCTTGCCGTCTGGCCATCCGGGCCACCCCTCCGGGGCCCTAGCAGCTACCTTATTGATAGGCCAAGAACTGCTGAACTGACGCCTCAGTCGTCTGGCGCGAAGGCGTCGAAGCGCCATGCGGGCCGACCACGGAATGGCGGGCTTTAGCAGGTAATAGATATTCCTCAACAGCATTTCAGCGCTCATTCACGGCGTTCCTTCGACGAACACGAGCGTCCAGTTGCATGGGCGTCGCAAATCGCCGAACAGACCGTTGACCAGAAACCACAGCGCCACCCGCGTCGGAACGTAGATGCGCAGAAGGTAATGTCCTGGCCCAGCCAGGACATCGTCCACCACGTATTGTTTGTCAACACGTTCGCCCACGGCAAACCGACGGTCCAAGCCTCGTACGGCCATGGCAACTGTGTAGTTCTTGCTGTGCTTGTAGCGGTCGGGAACCATGAAGATGCCGTAGACTTGGTGTTCTCCGAGCCAAGGCTGCACGACCACCTTTGTCGCGCGAATCTCATGCACCTTGTGATCCGCAGGTGCTTCACCGCCACAGTCACTGGTTGCGGGCTTGTTCAGAAGCCATGCGACAATGCCGGCAAGCATCAGGGCGACACCCACCGAGGCGGTCCCAATAGTCTTGTGGGCACCCTGGGGCTTCATGAGCGGCGGCTGATCACCCCGCTTACCGCATTCTCCTCTCGCTCCGCTCACACGGCCCTGGGAACAGCCGCCGATAGGCTTCCACGAGATTCTGTGCCGAGTAATGCCAGGCCAGTTCTGTCTCGACGCGCCGGCGCCCCAACAGGCCCATGGCCTGCCGGCGCGCCGGGTCATCCACCAGTTGTGCCAGCGCGTGCGCGAACTCGAGTTCGTCGTTGGGGCGAACGTACATGGCCGCTGCCTGCGCCGTGAAGCGATGCTCCGGCAAGTCGAAGGCCACGATTGGTTTTCCCTGGGCCATGTACTCGAGCATTTTGATCATGGTCGAGCGATCGTTAAAGGGATTCGATGGGTCCGGATCCACGCAGATATCGGCACTGGCGATATACCGCAGTCTGCCTAGGTCATGAACCAGATGGTGTAACGCTCGCAGGAGGTAGTCCACTCCGTCCTGAAACCCCATGACGCCGACATAGCCGATGATCGTCCTGCCCTTCTGCCGCAGGCCTGGATCCGGCTCGGCTACCTGCCGGCCGTTCAGCTCAGGCCCATTCCGGACGATGGTAATGCGCTCCGCGGGAACGCCACCACGCTCCATCTCCATCGCCCTGTACGATTGGTTCGTGGCGATCACGTGGTCGGCGTAGCGCAAGGAGAGTTTCTCGAGCACGAGGAGCACGCGGTGTATCAGACGGTTGCCGCTGCCGTCGAACATAGCGCAATACAACTCAGGGACCAGGTCGTGGTGGTCGTACACAAAGCGCTTGCCCAGCAGTTTGTAGCCAGCCGCGACAAACACAAGGGTGTCCGGCGGGTTGGCGGCATGAATGACGTCAAAGCCCTCGCGGAAGTATACGAGCAGGGACAGGATGAACATGGCCACCGTCGAGTAGCCATACTCCAACAGGTAGCCCATGAATCCGCGCGCTGCCGGCGGTGCCGGATACCGGTAGACGCGCACCCCGTCGATGGTCTCACGCCAGGGCTGTCCCGGCCGCGCAGGGGAGATCACGGTGACTTGGAATCCGACATCCGCCAGCGCCCTGGCCTCGCGGCGCACACGGTAGTCTTGAGGGTAGGAGACGTTCTCTACCAGCATGAGCACGCGCCCCCCAGCGGGTGCGTGCACCGTGTCCGTATAGGCCTGTACTGGCTCAGCCACTTGAGCATTGTGCGGTGTACCGTTCGATGTCATCTTGATAGCACCCCTAGTAGGATCAGACGCGCATCGGCGCTGGCTGGCTAGCGATCCGCTGATTCTGGCTGAGCTCATCACGCGCTGTATTGTAGCCCGTGGTGAGCCCAACGAGATCGATCAGGATTTGATCCGCACGCAGCAATCCCGGCACCCGGCAAAACGCCGCCGTGCCATTGGCGATGACCACGACCTCGGCCATCGCCACAACCTCTTCGACCGACGAGCACATCAGCGAGGCAATGTGCGGAAGTTCGCGATCCAGATAGGCCTTGTTTGCGCCAATGAGTCTCTCTGGCTTCACCTGTTCGTCATAGACGCACACCTGATATCCTCTCCCGACGAGGGTTTCCACCAGCGGCACCGAAGGGCTCTCGCGCACGTCGTCTGTCCCAGCCTTGAAGCTCAGGCCGAGCACCCCGATCCGCTTGCGTCCCGTCTGCTCGACGAGCCCAATGCCGCGCTGGATCTGCCGCTGGTTACTCTCCAGGATAGCGCTCAGCAGCGGCAGGGTGAGATCCTGCTCCTTCGCGCGATACTGCAAAGCGCGAAGGTCCTTCGGGAGGCAGGATCCTCCGAAGGCATACCCCGGCTTGAGGTAGGCCGGTGAGACATTGAGTTGGCGATCCTGACAGAAGAGGGCCATGAGTTGCTGCCCATCGATCCCGTGCGCGAGGCACAGGTTCCCGATCTCGTTCGCAAAGGAGATTTTCACGGCGTGGAACGCGTTGCACGCATACTTCAGCATTTCGGCAGCCTGAATGGTCGTTCGCACAATCGGCGCATCTACGGCGGCGTATAAGTCCTGGACGGCGTCCCCGCTGGGCTGGTCGAACTCGCCGATCACAATCTGGCTGGGATGGTAGTAGTCACGGATCGCGCTGCCTTCGCGGAGGAACTCCGGGTTCATGCAAATACCGAAGTGCATCCCGGCGCGCTTGCCCGACCGGTCTTCTAGAATGGGGATCAGTCGCTCCTGCACAGTGCCGGGCAACACGGTGCTACGGACGACGACTACGTGGTAGCCTGGCTTGGCCGCCAGCGCCTTACCGATCTCGCTGCAGACGTTCTCGACGTGGTGCAGGTTGAGACTACCATTCCCATTGCTGGGAGTGCCCACGCATATCAGGCTCACATCGCTGTCATGCACCGCAGCCTTGCCGTCAGGGCACACCCGCAGCCGCCCGGATCGCACTGCCTCTCCCACAAGGTCATCAAGGCCCGGCTCGAGCACGGGTGCACGACCTGCTGCCACCAGCGCCATCTTCTGCGGGTTCGCGTCGACGCCGATCGTGGTATGGCCGTCCTGCGCCAAACACGCTGTGGAAACGCTACCGACATAGCCGAGTCCAAATATACTAATCCGCATGTCTATCTCCTTTCCGATCCTTAGAAATCCCACGACTGCGGGATCACGCGTCGACTCTCACATTCTCTTCATAGGAAGAGACTTCGTGAGCTCGGAGCCATTCCTCCAAGAGGAAAAGACTAAACAAAATCTTATGATTGTCATTTCGACCAGAGGAATGTTGCTTGAAGAGTTCGCGCACTGGCGCCTGGCGCAGGTACTGGTAAATTCTGGAGTCACTGTCCATCAGGAGTTCGGCCATTTTGCTGTCCATGGCATAGCGGAACCAATCATCAACTACATTGCAAGCAAACCCGCGCTTGGGCCGATTGAGAAACGAGCGCGGGAGAAAGGTCTGGCACACTTGGCGATGCAACCACTTCTGGGAGCCATTCCTCACTTTGAAATTTGCCGACAATCTTTCGACATATTCAACAATCTCTTTATCCAAATAAGGGACGCGAAGTTCGAGACCATGAGCCATCGAGAGCTTATCCGCATACATGAGGAGTTCGTCCGGGAGAGTGGATCGCAACTCTAAAAACTGGATGCCTCCAAGCTCGTCCGTCTCCGCCATAAGATCGGCGAGATCCCCCCAACACTCTAGAATTCTGTCACCCGTGTTTGGGCACAGCAGCCCGTCTTGGAAGAGGTCATCGATTTGACTTCCTGGCAGGATCGATAAGACGTTCTGATATCTCCGCATTCGGTCAGGGATGGCCAGAGAGTAAACGCCTCGCTTCAGGGTCTCATTTCTCGGTAGTGCGGTGATAGTTGAGGAGATAGGGGTACGCACCCAGCTCGGTAACCGCGACCACAGCGTGCTATAGCGAACTCCGAGATGACGACGATAACCGCCAAAGAGTTCATCCGGCCCCTGACCGATCAATGCTACTTTGACGTCCTTTCGGGCTCGTTCACAGACAAAATACATGGGAACAATTGAGGATGTTGCGATCGGTTCTTCCAAAGATGCGACGATTTTGGAGAGCGTTTCCTCAAAGGTCGCCCTCGTAATCGTCACGGTGGTGTGTTGCGATGAGAGCTCGTGAGCGGTCTTTGCAGCATCTGTCAACTCATCATCGGCAAAGCCTGACCCGTACCCCACGGTGTAAGTCGGCCAGGAAGTCCCGTAGAGATTCATCAGGGCAAGCAGGAGCCCAGAGTCGATGCCACCGCTCAACAGAAGGCCAACGGGAACATCGCTGATGAGGTGCCGCTGCATGGCCTGTTTATAGAGTGCGAGCAGTTCTTCTTTAGCTTCGCCGGCGGACTTTGCCGGTGCGAATGGAACAGGCTTAGACCTGTACCATCGACTCAGGTGATAAGAGCCCTTTTCGAATATCAACTTGGTTCCTGGCGCGAGCTTTCGTACGCCTTTAAACGAGGTATAAGGAGAGGGTGTATACCGATAACGGAGGAACAAATGTATGGAGGTGGGATCTACCTCGGCTCTGTCCTGGGTCGCTGCACGAACAGCTCGAATCTCTGAGCCGAAGTACGCACGATCTGCGTCTATTCTGTAGTAAAGCAATTTGATTCCGAACGGGTCGCGGGCAAGCACGAGCCGTCTTTGTCGAGCATCCCAGATCGCCAAGCCGAACATGCCATTGAGGCGATTGAGCACCTCATCGCCCCACTGCTTGTATCCATGGACGATGACCTCCGTATCTGACCTAGTACGGAAGATGTGGCCATGCCCTTCCAGCTCGCGCCTGAGTTCCCGGAAATTGTAGATCTCGCCATTGAATACCACCCAAACGGTTTCTTCCTGGTCCGACATGGGCTGGTGGCCGCCCGCAAGATCGATGATGGAGAGCCGCCGAAAACCGAGTCCGAGCGATCCCTCGATATAGTACCCCTCGTCATCAGGGCCTCGATGGAAAAGGGTCTTGGTCATCTTTTCGAGGTTCTGGCGGAGAACAGGCGCCTGACTTCCAAAGTTGTACTGTCCACAAATGCCGCACATAAGACTGGTTACTCTGTAGCCCTTTTGAACATCCTCATAGGTGTTCCGAAAAATCTATCCCTCAGCTTTCTCGCTTGCTCCGACCGTAGGTAAGAGACTGCTTTCGGTGGAAGGCTGACAGGACACTTTCTCACTCGTGCGGATAGAAAACCGCACAAGGACAGCGCACCAGAAATCAAGAATGGCCTGTCGATCTTCAGCCTGTAGACAGTCCTGAAGAGGTAGAAAGCGGTGCTGTATCCCAACGAATGAAATCGGACTCCTTGCTTATACCATGCGACCAGGCGCCACTTCCGAGCCGACCCTGACCGCCTGTGTTGGTATACTATTTTCTCTCGAAACTTGCGGACCTTCCAGTCATTCATGCGCGCGATGATTTCGGCGGCCGCGTCGATGCCTCCGTTCTCGAGTGGAATATAACCTCCGACTTGATCAAAACACTCCTTGCGAAAGAGCTGGACAGCTCCGGCAACACTGTCCGGAGCCGTATCGTCGGCCGTGAAGCCGTTCCAAATCTTGCTATAAACGATGCCGCCCGCGATTCCTAGTCTTGGGTCTCTCTCGAACTCGCTGATGATATCTTCATAGTAACTCGGCGGCAGGCTGATATCCGCGTCCAGGTTCCCGATGAAGGAATAGTCCATACCCTTCACAAGCTTCACGCCCGCATTAAAGGCGGCAACTTTTGCGGCGAAGTTATGATCTCTGTGTTGAGGCATCTTGATCATCTCGATCCAGTCATACCGTGCAAGGTAGTGGCCCACAATGCTTGCCGTAGAGTCTGTCGATCCGTCATCCACGATCACCCACTTGGCGGGCAAGACAGTCTGCAATATCATCGATTGGATGGTTTTCTCGATGAACGCCTCTTCATTACGAGCAGGGGTGATGAGGACGTATGGCTGGTACAAGCCGCAACGACTGATTCCCTCCCTCACGATTGCGGCTCCCCAAGCGCTTCCCCTGCGAGTGGGCCAGAGCGGGAGGATCACGACCGATATCCCCATGCCACGTAGCCGCCACCCTTTGTCGAGTCCTTGGGACTGGCTCCGAATAACGGGTGCAGAATGATGTCCTGAGGCGTGCCCGTGTCACGGCCATTGCTCACAGCGCCGTGGCTGAGTCGTCCGCCCAAGCTGCTCGTCCTACAATCTCGCAAGTGGTCCTGAATGCCGTGCGCGAGGCGATTACGGTTTCCCCAAGGCGGGACACTCCAGGATGCGCGTCGCCTCAGCTGTTCCATTCACGGGTCAAGAAGGCCGCATCTGGTCCGGCGCGATTCCCCGGCGTGTCGGTCCGGCACATAGATTCGTTGGTCGTTCGCTTTTGCGGACAAAGCCACGTGGGTAACCACCCGCTGCTGCTGCTCCGGGGAGAGCTTGGGGAACATCGGGAGCGAGAGCACTTGGGAAGCGGCCTGCTCGGCGACCGGGAAGTCACCGGGGCGGAAGCCCAGAGTCTTATAGGCAGTCGCGAGGTGAAGCGGGATCGGGTAGTGGATGCCTGTTGCGATACCTGCGGCGGACAGGTCCTTCTGGAGCCGCTCACGGTCCGCAACCCGCACTACGTAGAGATGGTAGACCGGCCGCGACCACGATGGCACGTGCGGAAGGATGACCGCCCCCTCGGTGTCGGCGAAGAGCGCATCGTAGCCGCGTGCACACTCCCGGCGCTGCTCGTTCCACTCCGCCAGATGACGAAGCTTCACCCGCAAGACGCCCCCCTGGATGGCGTCGAGCCGGCCGTTGTAACCCTCGATGTCGTGATGATACTTTCTCACCTGGCCGTGGTCGCGCAACATCCGGACTCGTTCGGCGAGCGCCCGATCGTTGGTCGTAACTGCTCCCGCCTCGCCGCACGCGCCCAAATTCTTGCCGGGATAGAAGCTGAACGCCGCGGCGCGTCCCAGCGACCCGGCTTTGCGCCAGCGGTCCTCCTTCTTCGAGAAGTACTCCGCGCCGTGCGCCTGGCAGGCATCCTCGATGACGATGAGGTTGTACTGGGCCGCCAGATCGAGGATGGGGTCCATGTCGGCCAACTGCCCGTACAGATGCACGGGGATGACTGCTGTCACCGGGCTGCCCGTGCGCTTGCTCACCACACGGCCCGTCGCCAGACTTGGTGTGCATTGGGTCTCCAGGTAGGAGCGCAGCTTCTCAGGATCCATGGTGTAGGTGCGCTCGTGGATGTCGACGAAATCCGGCCGCGCGCCGGCCTGAGAGATGGCTTCTGTGGTTGCGATGAACGTGTTCGGCACAGTAACGACCGTATCTCCTGCTTGTACGCCGGCAGCGATCAGGGCGAACCGCAAGGCGTCTGTGCCGCTCCCCCCGCCGACGCAATACTGCACTCCGCAAAACTGTGCAAAGTCCCGTTCGAAGTCTTCCACCATCGGTCCGCCGACGAATCCCGCAGTCTTCAGGGCGCTTCGAAAGACCGACACCAATTCCTCTTCCAGTTCGAGATGAGGCGTGACGAGGTCTAAGAAAGGAATGTTACCGTTACCAGTCATTACGCCGGCCTCAGCTCAGGCGTGATCAAGCGGAGGACCCTCGCCGGATTCCCAGCCACAATCGCATTGTCGGGCACGTCGCGGGTCACAACGCTGCCGGCTCCGACGATAGCATTCTCCCCGATGACCACGTTCGAGAGGATCGTTGCCCCGGACCCGATCGACGCGCCTTTCCTCACCAGCGTTGCCTCGACCTTCCAGTCCTTCTCGGTCTGAAGTCCCCCAGTCGGAGTCGTCGCCCGCGGGTAGGAGTCGTTGATGAAAGTGACGCCGTGGCCGATGAGGACGTGGTCCTCGATCGTCACGCCTTCACAGATGAAGGTGTGGCTCGAAATCTTGCACCGTCGGCCGACCTTCGCATTCTTCTGGATCTCGACGAACGTGCCGATCTTCGTCTCGTCGCCGATCTCGCAGCCGTAGAGGTTGATAAACTTTGCGAGCTTGACGCCCTTCCCTATCTTAACGTCGGGCGCAATGCAGACGTATTCGTTCACTGGCTGACCATCCTCGACCTCCGGCACCACCCCGGCCCGCGTCAACAGGCACCCTTTCCCGAGATGACCACCGCGGGCGTCGCGAGGAGGATCTTGATGTCAGTCCAGAGGGAGCGCGTCCTGGCGTACCGGAGGTCGAGGCGCACCATCTCGTTGAAGGTCGTGCGGCTGCGCCCGGCTACCTGCCAGAGTCCTGTGATCCCCGGCTTGGCCTCCAGGACCCGTCGGCGATGCCAGGGCTCGTACTGCTCGAGCTCGTACGGGAGCGGAGGCCGTGGTCCGACCAGCGACATGTCCCCTCGGAGCACGTTCCAGAGCTGAGGCAGTTCGTCGAGGCTCGTCTTGCGAAGCACGCGTCCGACCGGCGTGACCCGTGAATCGTTGGTGAGTTTGAAAAATGCGTTCTTGCCTGGCGCGTGGCCCTGGCCGCTCGCCTTGATGAACCGACTGACGAACTCGTGATGGACCCTATGATCAGTGCCCGTATACATCGTTCGAAACTTGAGCACCGTGAAGGGCTTCATCATCTGCCCGATTCGCACCTGCATGAAAAGGACCGGGCCCTGAGACGTCAACCTCACCAGGGCGGCGATCAGCAAGAGGAGAGGCGAAAGTACCAACAGGAGAGTCAGACTGCCGATGACATCAAGGGCCAGTTTGATCGCGTCGTAGATCGTCCGCTGCTCCCAGCGCGCGCGTAGGTCCGGGTACAGGAGCGGATTCACACCCCCAAGGACTTCCTCTCCCGTAATCTTCGGCTCGGGATAGACATGGAGTCGAATCGATAACTTGTCGACCGCTTCCGCGCCCAAACGGTCGGTCAGCTTTTGACGGACTCGCGTGTCGAGTCCGTCACACGTGTTGGCCAGATCAGACACACGGATCTCGGACACGATGACGCCGATCACAGCCCGCCACTCGAACCACCCCAGGACGTCTGTTTCACGCGTGGCAGCGGCCAAGGTCTCGATGGCCGCCTCCCAGATCAACGAAGACCCAGTACCCAGGCCATCGTCTAGGTCGAGCAGCAGGAGAACGACTGGCTGATTAGAGCGGTCCGAACGCTTTCGCTCTCTGACCAGGACGCGCCTAAAGAGCCCTTCGTTGATGACGTGCGGACGGCCCCTCCCATCCCCTTGATCGCACACCCGCATTCTCGTTTGTCCCGGCTGGTGCCGTGTAGTCATCGGCCTAACGCGCGAATACTACGCAGCCTCGTGTGGAGCGGAGGTCGAGGAGGCTGGTTCCCGTTCCGTCCCGGTGAGACGATCTCTCTGCGGCGCTTGAGCGACTCGTCGGCCGCTTCCAGCATTCTCACTACGCGCAAGCCGGCCCGCCCGTCGTTGAGCGGCTTCTCTCCGGAGGATACACACTCCAAAAAGTAGCGGGTTTCGAGTTGGAGGGCCTCGGTCTGGTCCACGCGTGGTGCCCACATGTCTCCACTTCGGTAGCTCACCAGAAGGTCGTGGACCGTTTGCTCGGTTCCCACGTCGAAGACCTTCGACTCGACCAAAGCCTTAAGCCGTTGACGCGACTCGTCGTGACTATTGGTCACCTGGATCCCCTTGTCGTACACCTTGACCTTCTCGGAGGGCTCGAGATCATTCCACACCAGCATCTTCTGCTCCCCGCCGACCAACGTGGTGCGTACCTTCACGGGTGAGAGCCAGTTGACGTTGATGTGAGCGATGATGTTCTTGGGAAAGTACAGAGTGATATAGGCCATGTCCGCCAGGCCGTTCAAGTGCGCTCCGCCGGTTGCCACGACCATCTCCGGCTCAAGGCCGGTCAGATAGTCGATGATGGACAGATCGTGAGGCGCCAGGTCCCAGATGACGTTCACGTCGTGCTGAAAGAGCCCCAGGTTGACTCGAGTCGAATCGTAGTAGTAGAGCGGCCCTAAGACTCCACCATCGACCAGCTCCTTGATCTTGCGCACGGCACCGTTGAAGAGAAAGGTGTGATCCACCATGATCTGGAGGTTCTTGCGATCGGCCAGCTCGATCAACTCTTCAGCCTGGGCCGAAGAGGCCGTAAAGGGCTTCTCCACGAAGACGTGCTTTCCGTTCTCGAGCGCCTTCCTGGCAAGCTCGTAGTGCGTCGACACCGGAGTGACGATGGCCACAGCGTCGATCTCGGG
>VBOK01000034.1:0-12236 GCA_005877565.1 Nitrospirota bacterium | reverse complement strand
GGCGGGTAACATTCGAGGGCAGTCCTTCGGAAAGCACTCCACTGACCCTTTGACCAACGAGGCGGCAGACTTCCGACGGGGGCTCATCGCCAAGCCCGGTGAGCACGGCTCCGGCCACCCGCTCCTCGCGGTACCAGCCGACGCAGTCAGTCTCGCGGAGACAGAGCCACAGAGCCGAGAAGAGCTTGGGGGCGACCATGGATTCAAGTCGCGCACTTGCTCCTTCCTGTTCCTTCAGATCCACCAGCAGAAGCAGGAAGGGGCGGCCCGAGCGTTCGGAGCGCTTCCGTTCGATCGCCAAGAAGTACAGAAAAGTTTGTTCGTTGTAAGCCTGCCCCAGCCGACCCTCCAGGGCGACGCCGCATGAGCACCGCACGGACTCCCCCCGCATGTCGGACACCGCTCCACCTCCTGAGGTCGGAGTTGAAGGCAAGCGCTCCGTGAGCGCACTGTTGCCCGCTCCACGGAACTCGTTCCTCCTGCCTTCTTTCAGAACCAACGTGTTCCCCTTTTGCCTCATTTTACCTCACCATACATCGCATCAGCGGGCGAAAAGGACAATCGGGTGAAGCCTCCAATTTCAATCGTGGGAATCAGGGAATCCAAAGCGGAGAGTCATTCGTTAATTCAGACACTTTACAAACGCCAACGTCGGCGCCGTAGGGTGTCTACTTTCTCGAAAGCTTTCGGCGGGCTCTAGCGAGAGAACATGCGGCCCAGCGTGGTTACCAATCGTCTCGACCAGCTCTGCCCATGGTGAGCGGTGGGCTGGCCGGCATTGTAGTAGTAGTAGTAACCTGAGAGTGTACGATCGTCGTAATTGAAGACGAGGCCGACTAGCCTTGCGGGATCCAGCAGATTCAGTGCTTCCTCCACCAGCTTTCGGGGCGTTTTATGGGCGCCCACCACCATCACAAAACCGTCGACCCACTTTGTGATGATCTGGCAATCGGGGACGAGAAGCAGCGGCGGGGTATCGACCACGATATAGTCGTAATGCTGGCGTGCCTCTTGTAACAGTTCGCCCAGCCGGGGCGATTTGAGAACCTCGTAAGGGTTGTCTGGGCATGGGCCAGCCGACAGCACAGACAGGTTGCGTTGAAGGCGCTCGGCAACCTGCGTCAACGTGTACGCCGGGTTCTGGAGTGCGGTCGAGAGCCCGACTAGGTGCGGGTATTCCCTACCAAGGTGTTCGATCACGGATGGTTTGCGTAGGTCAGCGCACACCAATATGACCCTTGCCTCTGAGGTTTGAGCTAACGCCCCTGCGAGGTTAATCGACGTGGTGGTTTTGCCGTCTCCGGCCGTCGCGCTGGTGACCGCCAGCACACGAAGGCCCATGTCCTTGTGCATCAACTCGATCGTGTGGGCGAGCGTTCGGTACTGCTCCGCCTCATACGAAGCCGGAGCATGGAGGGACACCAAGTGCTCGTCGATTACTTGCGGTTCAGCCATTCCTTCCCGTGCCATTTCAGGAGCGGCTCCAGTCGAGCATCCAGACCAATTGTTCGTTCCCCTGGGCGACGTGGTAGGTTGTGACCACAAGGATCGCCAGGACCAGCAGCGCAAGACAGAACTGCCATCGTCGTCGGGCAATGTCGGCCTTGGTGACAATGCGAGGAATGCGCACCAACACTGGCACCTTGGCGAAGTCGCGGAGCTCGTTTACCGTGTGGAAGGACGTATCGCGATGCTCGGCCAGCTTCACCACGCCGGCGGCGAGCATGCCGGACAGCATCAGCCCGATCAGGAGCAGCCGGAAGCGATTCGGCGCACTTGGGCTTGTCGCGGGAATGGCCGGATCCAAGATCCGGAACTGGTCCCCCTTCTGCCCTTGCTCCATACTCGCTGCCACCAGGGCTTCCTGGTACCGCTGCAACAGCGCGTTGTACAGCTCTTTCATCGTCTTATAGTCCCGCGACAGCTCTTGGAATTCTTGCTCGCGGTGGGGCGCGAGTTCCACGCGCCGCTGGTAGGTCGCGACAGACTGTCGGAGAGTCTTCTCTTCCTCCTTGAGCGCGTCGAGCTCCTTCTCCCCTTCGCTGCGGACCTTCCGATGCCGGGGAGGAGACAGGTTCGCCGGCGCTGTGGCGTTCGTGGCGGCCCGCTCGTCTGTCTTTGTCTCCGAGAGTTGTCCCTCCAGGGCGGCGATCTCGGCCTTCACTCGGATCACGTCCGGGTACTTCTCGCTGAAGCGCGAGCGGAGTTCCGTCAGCTCTTGGTTCAGCCTGGAGAGCCGGGCGGTGAGCGCCTCACCGTCACCTCCAGAAACGGGTGTGTTGCCATCAGCTCCTGACGCCCGGGCCTGGGCAAGTTGTCGTGTCAGTTTCTCCCGCTCGAGCCGCTCCAGGACTCGCATCTGGTTCTCTTTGTTGAGCCGCATCTCTGTATTCAGCCGTTGCAGGGTGGCCAGGTTCGCCTCCATCTGTTCCGGCAGTTCGCCGATGTGGCTCTCCTTAAACTCACCCAGCCGTCGCTCCTCTTGGTCCAGTTTCCCCTTCATCTCTTCAAGTTGAGCGCGCAGGAACTCGGCTGTTCCACTCGCCTGTCGTTCGCGGATCTTGACGTTCTCCTCGACAAACATGGATGCCAGGATGTTGGTCACGTTCGCCACGGTTTCCGGGTCCCTGCCTCGGAAACTGAGGGTAAAGGCGATGGTCGGGCCGCGCCCGTATTGCAGTTCCGCTGCCATGAACTCCATGTGAATATCGCGGCGCATCCGCTCGACGACCTCTTCCGGGGTCGCCCGTTTGCGAAATTCCGGATAGAGGTCGAATCGGGTGATCAGCTCTTGGAGCCTCGACCGGCTCAAGATCTCCCGGCTGATGGTGTGTAGCCGCGTCTCCAGTTCGCCCGTGACGGAAGACTTGACGAAGGTCTCCGCAACTTCCGGTCGTTCCACGAGCAGGGTGGCTGACGAACGATAGAGGTACGGCAGGGCGATCGCCACGCTCACGGACGCCGCCAACGGCCCCATGAACATGAGGATCGCCAACCACTTCCGCCGACTCCACACCTCCAGCAAGACATCCAATCCTGTGGTGTTTCTCGTGTCTTCCATGTCCGGCTCCGGTCAGCGCCGGCCTGCCTAGGGCACCACAACGATGTCGCCAGGCTGGAGCATGAAGTTCTCCAGCTCTCCGTCCGCCGAGACGACCTTGTTGTAGTTAAACGGGATCCGTTTCAAGGTGTTCCCCTCGGGCCTGAGAATGACGATGCGTCCCCGGGAGGCGAACTCCCCGAGCCCTTCGGCCATGGCCAAGGCGTCCAGCACGGTAGCGCGGCTCTTCAGCTCATGGCGTCCGGGCCTTTTGACCTCTCCGATCACGGAGACCTTGAAGCTATGGACTTCCCGAACGATGACCGAGACTTCGGGTGTGGGTAGGTACTCGGCCAGCTTCTTGTTGAGGACATCCCGGAGTTGCATCGGGGTCAGTCCTGCCGCCTGCACGTCGTTCAGGAGCGGGAGTGAGATTTTGCCGTCCGGCCTCACCGGAACGGTGCGGCTGATTGCCGTGTTGTTCCAGACGGAGATGTCGAGCACGTCTTCGGGCCCGATGCGATACTCTCCCTGCTCGTGAATGGGCTCTGATTTCGGCCCTGAGGCTGGCGGTGAGGCTGACCCGAGCCCTGTGGTGGTCAGCGCCAGCATGACCAGTGTTGCAAAGAGCGCCCTGCGAAAGTGCCTCAGCATCGGTACTCTCCTAGTCCACCCGAGCAGGATAGGTGACGGTCAGCCTGATCAGAAAGATGTTGTGCAAGATATCCACATTTGTTGGTCCAGCCGGCCCCGTGAGCGGGTTGAAGCTGCCCCGCTGGAAGCTATACTGGTACGACGCCTGCAGGGCCAGCGTCTTTGTGAGCTGGTGAGAGGCTTCAAGGATCACCGAGTAGACCGTAGCCTTGAACGCGTCGCTTGAGACCTTGTAGATGGCCGGCCCCGCACTGAGCACCAGCCTGGGCAGCAGTTCCGTCGTGGCCTTCCCTGTAATGCCCTGAGCCATTGCGGCAGCGGCCTGCCCGATGACCGTGGTCAGGGTGCTGGCATACGAGAGCGACAGTTCGCCGTTCTTCAGCGTGTGGCGGATGGACGCCGAGGCTTCGGGAAGACGGTCTACCGTTCCCTCGGTCAAGCGCGGACCTCCGCGCAGCGTGAACGTGGTCAGTGGTGTGAGCTCGTGCGACCAGCCCAGGGTGAATGCGTGGGAGGTCAGTGCCGGGAAGCCGGCAAACGCGAACTGGCGGCCGACATACCCGGGTCCCACTGTGTCTCTTGGGCTGAGCCGATAGTCCAGAGTCAGGTTCTCAATGTGCGAATCGATCGTCACGCCTCCGGCCAGCAGGTCCTTCGAGAAGGTATAGTCCCCTTTGACCGTCGTCAGCGGATCGAACCGGTAGGTAAACCCTGGATTCGCGGTGTAGCGCTCGGCCAACACGCGTCTCGCTGCCAGCCCCGTTGTGAGGTTGAATTCCGTCGGCGTTTTCGTCTGGAAGTAAGCCCCTGAGACGGAGAGTGTCAACACCGGGTCTGGCATGACCTTCACCTCGAGCAAGCCTCGCTGTCGTATCTGGACAGACGTCAACTCAGAATGCCGGCTGTAGGTCTCCGAGTCGAAGGTGTAGCCCCCCGCCACTGTCAACGGGACGGACTGGTAACCGGCCTTGAGGTCTGGGCTGAAGTGGACGGTACGAGTTGAGCTGGGGCTGCAGTGGGGAGAAGGACTCCGGCGACGAACACATGAGCGAACACCACGCGGAGCCCATGCAGGATGTGTCCGTGTCCGGCCATGGTCGAGGAAAGGATAGCATGTCCGGTCGCCCTGCAGCATGTCTGGCTGACCCGCTACGCCGGCACTGCGAACGTGCAATCCACCTCCACGGCCACGCTCCGCTGGAACAGCTCGATGGAGAGGACCAGCAGCCCCTTGTTCGGCTTGGTGTGCACCAGGATCCCTTCCACCCCGGCGAGAGGCCCTTTCGTGATCCGGACTCGTTGGCCCTCATGCAAGTAGGGATAGAGAAGGGCGGGCAGGTGAGCCTGCACCACCTTCTGGATTGCTTCGACCTCCGCATCCGGGATTACTGCCAGACGGTCACGTCCATCGCCCAGGATGCGGACCAGTTCCCTCGTCTTGAGAACCTCGATGTAACTGTTCAGATCCATGGCATGGTGGAGGAACAGGTAACCGGGAAACATGGGAACGGGGATGCGGTGCCGCCCCCCGTTTCGTCGGGACCAGACCTCGATCTTGGGGAGAAACGCCTGAAATCCCCTGGCAGCTAATTGGTCAAAGACCAGCTGCTCGCAGTGGCTTTTGCTCCAGAGGGCATACCACTTCCGTGCTCCCGCGTTCGAGTCCAGGCTCTGATCGGTCGTCGTGAAACTCGGCCGCTCAGTCTCTGCCGTGAGGTCTTCTGGCAAGGCTCTGCCCCCTTCGGTTCTGATCACTCTCCGACCAGACCAATGTCATCGTCCAGATTGCTGGCGGCCAAGGTCCCTAGCCTCAATGAGCCGGGGATCGTCAGCCCTCCCGCTGGCTTGCCAGCCTGCGGGGGGCTACCATGCCCTTGGCCGTTTATTCCATCCGCACATGGAGAAGAGTCGTCCGCTGAGTGCCTTATGCTTGTTTAGGGACGTGCTGCGCTGTCCCTATTTCGCGCTAACTGTGGACTATAAATGTGTTTTCGCGTAGTTACTATCCGGTGAATCTTGCAATCGCCGTCCTGGAAATACCTGATTATGTGTGCAGGAATTCAGGATTCTGCGTGCGAGGAATTCAGTGACAACAGAGTACGCCCGCGGACGCGGCACCGGTCCCTATCCTTGAGGTCCTCCACCGTAGGACGGCGAAAGGCGAAATGGTAAAGAGGGGAGCCGCCGGTTACAGACAGCGATCGAAGCCTCTCCCGCGAGCCATCACATGGCCACTACATAGCGGGGCACGAACCCCCGAAGACCCCCGTGGTTGATGGGTTGGGCTTATGGAGTTGGATGTTGCCACCCCCGCCATTGCCCGGCGAGCATGGAGCATACGAGCCCAAGTAGTGGGGAAAGCACTCGTCGGGCGTGTTATAGACGGTAACGCCGAACTTCTTCAGCCGGATGTCGAACGTGTCATTGACACCTGGTTCGCCCCCGTCTCTGGCGTAAACATCGGCAACGCCATCAACGATGACGTGGAGCGCATTGACGGTGATGGTGCCGCCCGGTGACGTTTGCTGCTCGTTGATGACCACCCGGCCTCCGATAATATCGATCGTCTGGTTCGGGCCGCCGGTTAGGAAGATGGGAATCCCGTTGATCGACAGGCCGCCGATGTCCGAGCTGCCGACGGCGTCGGTCCCCAGGACCGCTAAGGCACTCGCTCCCACGAAGTCGGCCGAGATGCCTGTTGTGGAATTGTCAGTTTAGGGGATTGAGAACACACTGGTTGAACGCTACGGTGCGGAATCAGATCGCGCTAACAAGGATGACACGCGCGGCGCGCTGATGAGCAGAATGGAGCACTCATTCGTCCTTGTGTGTCGCAGTCCTGCAACATGTCCTAAGTGCAGCTTCGATACACCTGTGAACAAAATTGATCTGCCGCTCCACTCCTGCCTTCGGCATGGGGGTGCTTTTTTCCGGTATCAGTTCATGGATTTACCCGGTTGACTCATTGCGCGGGTGGCTTCAATATTGCACTATGCGTGTAGTGTCCTCTACCTCTCTTGAACGGAGGGCTTTCATGCCGGACGAGCACCCGTTGAAACGGTGGTTCCCAAGACGCAAGGTCTCGCTCCCCTGTCTGGTGAGTTGGCAAGACCGTCTGTTGCCCGCACGGACCGTTGATGTGTCTTACGCCGGTATTGGCGTCTTCCTGTCGGAAGCTATCGATGTGAATGTCGAGGTCTTGGTCCAGGTTCCCGAAGGAATCCGGCTACGGGTCAGGCCGGTTTTCCGTCATCAGGAAAATAGTGAGAATTTCCTCGTCGGATGCAAGGTCGAACTCATCGAGCGGGGGGAGCAGCAATGGATGAGCCTGTGCTATGTGCCCCGTTGGTAATCATGCGTGCATGTGTGCCCGCAAACAGGAACTCACTGTTTTACCCGATTGCCTTAGTTCTGAAACGGGGTATGGTTAACTATCAGTTAGAGTTCTGAAAAGCTTTCGGCGAGTTGAGGTCCCTGTAATGGCGGAAGAGCAACGCTTCAAACGGTTGTATCCACGTCGCCAGCTCCATGAGCCCTGTCGGGTGAGTTGCGTGGACCGTCTGATCACGGGGAAGACAGTCGATGTGTCGTACAACGGCATGAGCATGTTGCTTCCTGCGGCCATCGAATTGACTGAGACGGCCTCTGTCGAGATTCCGAAGAGAATCAGGTTGCGGGTCCGGCCGGTGTACACCCAGCCAGTTTTCACTCATGCGGAGAGTACACAGTACCGTGTTGGATTCAAGGTCCAGCTCATCGAGCAGGGGAATCGGGAGTGGACCAACTTGTGTCATGTGGTCCATTGGTAGAATAAACCTGTCATTGCCCTAGAGCCGGAGCTCCGCCCGGCGACACGCTGATACAGCTTTTCTTTCCTGACCTCCCGGCTGGTGGGATCCGGCACATGAGTTCGTCCGTGTCCAGAGCGTGTGTGGTTATGCCAAGTTTTTCTGCGATGGACGAAGCGGGCGAGTAGGAACGGACCGGAGCGGGCCTCAGGGAGACGCGAGGCCCCGACGGATCGCGTAGCGCACGAGCCCAGCGGTCTCATGGACATTCAACTTCTTCATGATTCTGTTTCGGTGCGATTCTGCCGTATTGAAGCTGATGCCCAGAAGGGCCGCGATCTCTTTCGTTGAGTTGCCTTCAGCGATGAGCTGTAGCACCTCGCGTTCCCGTGGCGTGAGAGAATCATCAGTGGAGTCCCTCGTCAAGATCTGAGGGACGACATCTGCGAGGTCGGGGCTTATATAGACCGCTCCACCGGAGACTTTGCGGATCGCCTCGAACAATTCTGATGCCCCATGGGTTTTCAAGACATAGCCCTTAGCCCCGGCCCGGAACGCCTCGACGACATAGGGCACCTCTTTCTTAAAGGTCAAGAGAATAGCCTTGGTGCTTGGAGAGACTTTGTGGATCTGCCTGGCGGCATCGACTCCGTTCAGAAGGGGCATGCCGAGGTCGAGCACGGCAATGTCGGGGCAGTGTTCTCGGGCTAGCCGGACAGCCTCGCGACCGTCCGCAGCTTCTGCCACGACGCTGTACCCTTCGCGCGTCAGGAGCTGTTTCACCCCCTGCCTGACAATCAGGTGGTCCTCGGCCAATAAAATCCTAAGTGACATCGTAGTCCCTCACCTCACAAACCTTGCCCCGTCACCAGATTGCCGAGCCAGCACCTTGCCGGCGAATCGGTTTCCGCTTGTGTGAGAAGACGACAGTTGCATCGGCCAGTCCTCAAAGCCTGGACTTCTCCTCAAGATTATGGAAGTGACACTAGAGCAATAAGATAGAGCGAACAATTAGGCGGACCGCTCAATTTCCGAGGGGAAGAAGCCTGAAACGTGGACGGTGAAATCCGTGACAAGTAGTGCGTTTCCAACAGTTGGACCAGACATGAGCCCTCCGACCAGATTCTCGGCGGCCGAAACTGCGGCTTCTTCCCCACAGGGAAGCCGAGGCGGCGCCAGTCGGTTGGCCAGAATAACGCCATCAATATAATTTCCACAGTTCAGGCACTGCCAGGCCTCACCTTCACACCGGTCCGATTGTGTGGGCTGGTAGTCGTCACTGGACAACCACATGAGAGGCGGGATCTCCACCAAGAGTCCATGACAGCGTGTGCAGGTCAAAGGCAATCTCCCTTTCAAGCCCTGTTGGGTGCGTGTCTATAATTCACTACACAGATTCCCCTTCTGGGTTAGACCCTACAAAACAAAGGCAAGAAACAAAATCCGGAGAATGGCTCAATGGCCAGTAGGAGAATACCTGAAGGTGAAGGGGGAAAATCCGTGCCAGGAGGTAGATGAAAACCCGCCAGGAAGCCATAACCTGGCGGATGGTTTGGCTCTTCAGGTCACTTTGATGATCCACCTGGTAGGCTGTCTCCCGACCTCGCGCCGTTCGCCGATCAGGACCTGGCCAGTGGGGCCCTGATACCGCTCAAAGTACGCGAGGCCGTTCGAGTCGCTGCCCTCGCGATAGCGATAGTCGCCGGTGTATCGCACGCCATCCGTCGAGGAAGCCGTCACAGTGATCGTATCTGCGTCCTCCTTGACCTCGATGTCGATGACGAGTTTGGAATCGGTGATGCTCACCTGCACGCATGCGTCTTCATGCCACGTTCCTCCATACTGTGAGAGGGACCACCCGCTTGCCATAGTCGGATCGTTTTCCTCTACTCCCATTCGACTTCGCGCAGGTTCAACCGGAGGCTGTAGGACTGATCGGTCCGGTGGCGCACCACACGCACCGCTCGGTTCAGACCTTCCACCATGAAACTCTCGCCGACGTTGGGCGCCTTGCCCATCAGGGTCAGCACGTCGGCAATCTCCGTGAACGCTTCGATCACCGGTCGTTCCGAGAGGCCCGTCGGGCGATAGGTCTCGATGTCCTCCAGGCCGAATTTCGAAAGGCCGCGCGTGTGGAACCAGACCCGGCCGTCGGCGCGACCTTCGACTTGCTCGATCCGCAGGTGGTCGTCAAGCCGGAAAGCCTGCAAAGGGCGGTCCGTCCAGTCGGAGGGGTTCAGGTAGGTGTCGGTCGCCGTGTCGTAGGCGGTGCCGCCGGTCAGGAGGGTCAGGCCGCGTGCCAGCCTCGTCACGTGCAGGATGGTGTCCCGGCGGTCCTGAGCGGTCAGGCGGAGCGGCATGAGCTGAGCGGCGTGAGGATGGCTCCACTGTAACCGCTCGCGCCACGCCTCGGCGATGTCACGGGGCAGGCTGGTCTCCACCAGGGCGCTCCAGGGGCCGTGCTGGGCTTCGAACCTCGTCGTTTGGGGATTGCGCGGGAGTTGGATGGTGAGCGGCCCGCCGTAGTCCTGGTCGAACCACGCGGCGAGGAACCCGGACGGGGGCGGATCGGGTGCCGCGTAGCCGACGACGAACATCGGGACCTTCGGCTCTTTCCCCCCTGCCTTCCGCTTGATCTTTTTCAAGAGGGCCTTCGCTAACGGGTCAGCGAGTCCTCGATGTCGGGCGGGGTGGCCGCGATGCGCGCGCCGAGCGCAGGGTAGCGCGCCAAGACCGCCCGCTGAATGAGCCAGGCGATCGTGCGATAGGAAAAGTGGCCCTTCACGCCCGAACGGAGCCTGGCGATATACTCCGCTTCAGCATAGTCCATCTTGAACAGGCAGCGGGTGCGGCACCCGAACGGAGTCAGGTAAGGCGCGATGTCCGGATGGGAGAGTGCCAGGCCTTCGACCTGCTCCTTGACCTCATCCAGGGCGGCCCGATACTCGGCCGCGATGCCGGCGTCCTTGAGAAGGGTGGGTGTCTCGTAGCCATGGATCGTCGTGAACTCCTGCCGGACCTGCTGGCAGCGGCGGTGCCGGTGCAGGTCGCGCCATCCGCCCAGGTCCATGAGGATGTCGAAGATGAAGCCGTAGCCGCACCGGAACTCCTGCAGGAGTTCATCGTGAGGACCGCGCCGCCGCAGCGCGATTTCGATCAGATCCTCTTTCTCCTTCTCGGTCCACTCCTGGACCACGGCGAGGATCTGCCGGTAGGGGTGGACGGTCACGCGGTACAGGAGCGTCGAGGCCAGTTCGTCCAGCGGCGGGTGCGGTTCGATCAGTTCGACCGGCTCGCTCGCCTCCACCTCACTCAGCCGCAGGCGCTCGGCGGCGGCCTGCTTCAGGTCGGGATACGTCTTGAGGAAGTACTCGCTTGGCCTGGCATGGCGAGCCAGCGTCGGCGCCAGCGGCTCGTTGGGAGCCGCAGATGGTCCGTTCAGCTCGCCCCACACGTTGAGCGGCGGGGTGGCGCAGGCGCGTTTCAAGTCCTCGCCAATGGCGCGCAGCTCGGCCACCGGCAGCGAGAGCAAACGGCAGATCTGCTTCTCCAGTGTCCGGATGCTGACCACTTGGCCGACATTGGTAGTCGCGGCGAGGGGCAAGAGGTAGCGCGTGACGTCGAAGGTCCGTGCGTTCATCGTCCTGTCGTAGGCCTGTGGCTTCATGTCATCGGGCTTCGGAGTTGTGCGGGTCAGGTAGTCCTTGATGGGCGCGTGCAGGGTGGTATAGGCCTGGTGCAGGCGCGCGGCGATGCCCCGGTAGGTGGCCTCGATCGGCGTGCCTTGGACGTGCTCCGGTACGAAGACGCCACCCGGCCCGAAGTCCTGGTAGCGGGAAGACTTCGCCTGGCCGTCCCAGAGCGCCTCGTCCTCAATATGGATGGCGGCGAGCTCCGAGACGCCTTCAAAGCAGATGATGACGTGGCCGAGGTCGGCGATCGAGGCATGCCCATAGTCGAAGTAGAACTGCTCCCAGAACTTCTCCGACGAGTGGCCGTGGACCCAGCGCAGACTGTCTTCGATGGAGTCGGGCGAGCGGCTGTAGCGCGCGAGCGCGTAGGCCGATTTCTCCGGCGGCATGGGCGCTAGCGCGAGCACACGGCGGGTCGGTGAGGTCATGCGGCCCATCATAGGGGGGCGTCGGGAGGCCGTCAAGAGCGCGGAGCGCCACTCGCCAGTTGATCCTCTCCCGAGAGGAATGCTAGGGTGCGGCCATGGGCAAAGAGAGTGCGACGGCCGAGCCTATTCTCTTTACGCCGGATGAGCTGATTCTCCTGGGCGACACGCAGTTCTTCCGCGCGAAGGCCCGGATCATGACGAAGATGAAAGCGGTTCTGGAAGGTGTGTACGGGGACTTGCAGAAGGAACTCGCGGGCGTGGACCTCCTGGCACCAGAGGGCTTCAATCCGACGGCCCATCAATTTGTGAAGGGCGAGCACCTCGAAGACTTTCCCTATCAGTACCTGGACTATTTCAAGCACTTCCAAGGCGAGGAAAAATTCACCTTCCGCACGCTTCTCTGGTGGGGCCACCACATCGTGTTTGCTCTGATCCTGCAGGGCGGCCACCTCACGCAGTACAAGAAGAACCTCATGAACCGGTACGCGAAAGTGGCGGACCAGGGCCTCGCGCTCTGCCTAGGGAGCACGCCTTGGGAGTGGAAGCGCGGCGAGGGCTACACGATGGAGCTCACCTGGGAGCGCAAGAACGAGTTGCAGGCGCTGCTCGACCGCCGGTCGTTTGTCAAACTGGC
>VBOK01000213.1 GCA_005877565.1 Nitrospirota bacterium | reverse complement strand
AGACTTTCGTGTTCTGGCGCGTGTCAAAGGGTGGAATCGGCCTTCCGCGTGAAGGCTTCCCGTGGGCCTCGATCATGCCGCCGTGGGAACAGCACCTGACGATCGATGAGATCTGGAAAGTCATCCTGTTCGAATACTGGCATACAGGCTATTATCCACGGACGTGGGATTAATCGATCCCGACCAAACGTAGGGGTATAGAGCAATGAACTGTTATCTCTTCAAAGGGACGCGAAAGGGGCTCATGATCGCCATCGCGGCGGTCGCTGTCGGATTGGGGGCCGGCGTCGCCGTTCTATGGGCGACTGGCGAAGTCAAGGCCGATAGCGGGTTGTCGCCCGGATTTATCAAAGGGACCAACCCTGCCAAGCCTGACCCCAAGATGATTGAAGAAGGCAAGAAGATTTATTTCCGCAAGTGTGTCTGGTGCCACGGGGTTGATGGAGGGGGTGATGGCCCTGGCGCCGATCGGCTGTGGCCGCGTCCGCGCAACTTCAACCAGGGGACCTTCAAGATCCGGCATACGGCGAGCGGAGAGTTACCGCTGTTTGATCCCACAAAGCCCATCCCTGGCCAGAACGATCTCTTCGATACGGTCACCCACGGATTGCCGGGTTCGGCTATGCCGCCTTGGGATGGCATCCTGACTGAGCAGCAGCGCTTGCAGGTCCTGTCGTTCGTGACGACGCAGCTCGTGAAAGATCGGAAGTTCGACGACAATACCGAGACCTTCACCATCCTCGATATTAATAACAAGGACGCGATGAAGAAGATCCCTTACAGCAAGGAGAGCATCGCGAAGGGCGCTCAGCTGATCGTCGATAAGAAATGCGTGGAGTGCCATGGAAATGAAGGCCGTGGGGATGGCAACCCCTTCAACTTAAAAGATGACTGGGGTTTCCCGATCCAGCCTGCTGACTGGCACAAATGCTGGAATTTCCGTGGGAGTAGAGAGGATCCGTACAGGGTAGAGACAATTTTTAGAACGTTCTCCACCGGCGTGAACGGGACACCCATGCCGTCCTTCGCCGACAACACGACAGTTGAGGAGCGGTGGCACATCGCCAACTTTGTGAATTCGGTGTGCGAGCGTGAAAAAGAAGGCGATCCCTTCTCGCCACTGCTTCAGATGGATCCGCAGACGGCTAAGCCGAAAACCAATTTCGTCGTCCCGTCTGCTCCCATCGAAGGAGAAATTCCCGCGGACCCCAAGGATAAGAAATGGCAGGATCGGCCTCGACGGATCATCGGGATGGGTGGACAAATCACTCACAAGCCTCGGAACTTTGTCAACCGCATTGACGATCTCTGGGTACAGTCCATGTACAACAAGAACGAGATTGCTTTCCTCATCCGGTGGGACGACCGGACGAAGAGCCAGGTCGAGTCGGGCGTCACCGTGGTGCCCATTGAGGAGGCGCCGCCGGTGGCCGGCGAGGCGAATTCGATCGCGGCTAAGCAGAATACCTACACGGTGTACAACGACGCCGTGGCTATCCAGTTTCCGGCGAAGTGGCAGGAGTACGCGCCCCCGGAGAAACCGCGCTACCTGCATGGGGAAGAGAAGCGCCACGTCGATCTCTGGAAGTGGGAGGCCGACGGGACGTTGAAGGCCTATACCGGGTCTGGGTGGGACAAGCCGCTGGAGGAGCGCCCAGGGGCGACCGAGAAGCTGAAGCTGGTCAAGGGCGAGTTCAATGAGGGACGGTGGACCATCCTCATGACGCGTCCCCTTCATACAGATGACAAAGACGCGGATGTCCAGTTCGAAACGGGCAAGTACATTCCGACCGTCTTCTTCGCCTGGGACGGCCACAACGGCGATGCCGGGCTGAAGATGGCGGTGTCGGCTTTCTATTACACCATCTTGGAGCCGCCGGTTCCCATCGAGGCGAAAGTGTATCCGATTCTGATGGCGGTCGGCATGATTATCGCGGAAGGGTGGATCCTCCGCCGGCGGGCCACCAAAAGGGAGATGATGAAGAAGAAGTGAGGAGCCGCCGAGCTGCCCGGTAAACGGGTGGGTGCGGATTCAAAGGGGGGTGGGCCGGCCCACCCCCCTTTTTTATTTCGTTGAGGAAGGTGCGAACTCGTGACCGGACTGATCATCGCGGGGGGAAAGAGCCGCCGGCTTGGCCTCGACAAACGCTTTCTTGAAATCGGCGGGCGTCCCTGTATCCAACGGGTCATCGATGCCTACGAGGGTCTCTTCAAGGAGATTCTGATTGTCGCGGATGCGACGGAGCCATTCCGGTCGTTGGGCGTCAAGGTTGTCGTGGACCTCATTCCGGGGTGCGCCACCCTCGGCGGGCTGTACACAGGCCTGCATTTCGCGACGCATGACCGGGTCTTCGCCGCCGCGAGCGACATGCCGTGGCTCTCGCCCGCCGCGATCCGCGTCGTCCTCGACCAAGCCCTGTCCGGCGACATCGTCATTCCGGACCTGGCCGGGAAGCTCCAGTCCATGCACGCTGCGTACGCGAAAACCTGCCTTCCGGTCCTCCGCTCCCTGGTCGAAGCCGGCCGCCTGAAGGTGCAGGATCTCTGCATGAGTCCGGAGCTCCGGGTGCATCGGATTCCAGAGGCCGCCTTCAGGGACGTGGACCCTGAGCTACGCTCGTTTTTCAACATCAACACGCCTGAGGACCTTGCCCAGGCGAAAAAATGGATCGGGACATGACCTGTCTGATCCTTGCGATGTGCGAGCGGTTATGTTAGATTGCTGCCCA
>VBOK01000212.1 GCA_005877565.1 Nitrospirota bacterium | reverse complement strand
TGATGTACTCCAGCAAGCGCTTCTCGGGTTTGACAGGGCTCAGCTCGCCGGTGGTCAGCACCGTCATCTGCCGGCGGCCCGGGGAGGTTGGCCGAAATGTTTTAATGCCCATTACAACACTCCGTGTAGCTCGGCGCCTGCGGCTTCCGTAGCCGCGAGGTCTCGGCCGAGCGGCGTTCTATCAGACGCCCTCGAAGATCTCCAGCTTCTCGCCTGGCTTCAGCGTCACGATCGCCTTCTTCCAATCCGGCTTTTTGCCCACCATCCTCCCGATCCGCCGGATCTTGCCGCCGACGTTCATCACGCTGACCTTCTCGACCTTGACGTTCAAGGCGCGCTCGGTTGCCTTTTTGATCTCCACCTTGTTGGCATCTGCCCTCACCAGAAGGCCGATCTTGCGCTGACTTTCCCGCATGTCGGTCAATTTCTCGGTCAGCAGGGGCCGAATGATGATGTCGAGAGCCTCGCGGGTCATGCCCAGGCCTCCTCAAGCCTCGCCAGATCCCGCCGTGCGATCAACACCGTGTCGTGCAGGAGCAGATCCCGGACATTGACCCCTTCCGGCTGGACGACCGTCACCAGCGGCAGGTTGGACGCGGCCCGGCGAAGCAGATCCTGTTCACCCCCGGCTACGATCAACGTCCTCTTCTTGAGGCCAAGCACCTTCAGCATCGCAGCGAGTGACTGCGTCTTGCCATCGGATTCAGGTAGATCTTCCAAGACCAGCAACACCCCGTCCCTGACTGTGGCGGAGAGGGCTGCACGCACGGCCCCCCGAGCCTTCCCTTGGGGGATCGCGTATCCGTAGTCGCGGGGGTGTGGCCCAAACACGGTCCCACCATGGCGCCACACTGGGGACCGGATTGAACCTGCCCGAGCTCGGCCGGTATGCTTCTGCTTGTAGGGCTTCCTGCCAGCCCCGCTGACCATGCTGCGCGTCTTGGTGGAGGCCGTTCCCTGGCGAAGGTTGGCCTCCTGCATGACGACCACTTCATGGAGGACTGATGTTTTGACCTCCACCCCGAAGACCTCGGGACGGAGTTCGGCTGCCCCTACCTTCCGCCGGTTCAAGTCGACGATGTCAATCGTGGGCATGGATCTACGACTCCGTTAGGAGGCCTTTTTCGACTTCTGAATGGCAACTAGGCTGCCACGGGCGCCTGGGACAGCGCCGCGTACGAAGAGGAGGTGCTCCTCAGGCCTCACGTCGATGACCTCGAGCGCCTGGGCGGTCACCCGTACGTTCCCCATGTGCCCAGGCAACCGCTTGTTCTTCCAGACCCGCGAGGGATACGAGCTGCTCCCGATCGAGCCTGGCGCGCGGTGGAACATTGACCCGTGCGACTCCGGACCACCGGCGAAATGATGCCGTTTCACTACGCCTTGAAACCCCTTTCCCTTGGAGACCCCCACGACATCCACCAACTCGCCTTTGGTAAACATGCTCACCGTGATGGTCGCGCCGACCTGCGCCTCGCCCGCGGCGCGAAATTCGCGCACATGCCGGTACGTGGGCAGATTGGCCTTTGCGAAGTGTCCTTTGACCGGCTTCGATGCCTTCCGGTCCGGCAGTTCCCTGAACGCCAACTGGACAGCGGTGTATCCGTCACGCTCCTTCGTCTTGACCTGTGACACGCGGCAAGGCCCAGCCTCGATCACCGTGACGGGCACCGTCTGCCCGCCCTCAAGAAACACCTGGGTCATACCGAGCTTCTGCCCAAGCAACCCGTTGGTCATAGTTTGATCTCCACGTCGACCCCGGCGGCCAGGTTGAGCTTCATCAGGGCGTCCATCGTTTCAGGTGTGGGCTCCATAATATCCATGAGTCGCTTGTACGTGCGGATCTCGAACTGCTCGCGGGACTTCTTGTCCGCATGGGTCGAGCGCTGCACGGTCCACTTGTTGATGCGGGTCGGCAACGGGATCGGCCCGACCACCTTGGCGCCCGTGCGCTTGACGGTCTCGACGATCTCCGCGACCGACTGGTCCAGGACCCGATAGTCAAAGCTCTTGAGCCGGATGCGGATCCGCTGATCGAGCTTGATCGCCATACCCTTCTTTGCCCCGTTCCCTTCTGCTCTTACGCCAGGATGTCGGTGACGATGCCGGAGCCGACGGTCTTGCCCCCCTCGCGGATCGCAAAGCGCAGCCCCTGGTCCATCGCGATCGGCGAGATCAGCTCCGCCGTGATCGTCACGTTGTCCCCCGGCATCACCATCTCCACCCCCGCCGGCAACGCCACGACCCCCGTCACGTCCGTCGTCCGGAAGTAGAACTGCGGCCGATACCCGTTAAAGAACGGCGTGTGCCGCCCCCCCTCCTCTTTCGTCAGCACATACA
>VBOK01000033.1 GCA_005877565.1 Nitrospirota bacterium | reverse complement strand
GCGGCCGTTCAAGACTTATATGATCGAATACCCCGATCTCGTCAAGGTGCTCCGGGAACATCACGTCACGATCAACGCCAAGCCGCCGGAAGACAATCCCTGGTATGTCACGCTCCTCGTGACGTGGGGGCCGTTCATTCTCTTCCTGGCGCTCTGGTTCTTTTTGATGCGGCAGATGCAGATCGGCGGCAACAAGGCGCTGTCTTTCGGCCGGAGCCGCGCGCGGCTCCTGACAGAAGACCGCAAAAAGGTCACATTTTCCGACGTGGCCGGGATTGATGAGGCCAAGGAAGAAGTCGTCGAGATCATCGAGTTCCTCAAGGACCCGCACAAGTTCCAGAAGCTGGGCGGGCGCATTCCGAAGGGCGTCTTGATCGTCGGGCCGCCGGGGACGGGCAAGACCCTCCTGGCCAAAGCGATCGCTGGCGAAGCGGGCGTGCCCTTCTTCAGCATCAGCGGGTCGGACTTCGTGGAAATGTTCGTCGGCGTGGGCGCCTCCCGTGTGCGTGACCTGTTCGAGCAGGGCAAGAAGCACGCGCCATGCATCATCTTCATCGATGAGATCGACGCCGTCGGCCGACTGCGCGGCGCTGGCCTGGGAGGCGGCCATGATGAGCGCGAGCAAACGCTCAACCAGCTCTTGGTCGAGATGGACGGCTTCGATACGACCGAGGGGGTGATCCTGATCGCCGCCACCAACCGGCCGGATGTGCTCGACCCAGCTTTGCTCAGGCCAGGCCGCTTCGACCGGCAGATCACGGTCAACCGACCGGACGTGCGGGGACGTGCGGAGATTCTCAAAGTCCACACCAAGAAGGTGCCGCTCGCCAAGGACGTAGACCTCGAGGTGATTTCCAGAGGGACGCCCGGTTTCTCGGGGGCCGACCTCGAAAACCTGGTGAACGAGGCGGCGCTGCTGGCGGCGCGGTTGAACAAGTCTGCGGTCGAGCTCAAGGACTTCGAGTTCGCCAAGGACAAGGTCCTGATGGGCGTCGAGCGTAAGAGCATGGTCTTGACCGAACAGGAGAAGCGGACCACGGCCTATCACGAGGCCGGCCATGCGCTCATGGCCAAGCTCCTGCCGGGGACCGATCCGGTCCACAAGGTCACCATCATTCCCAGAGGGCGGGCGCTCGGCTTGACGATGCAATTGCCGGTGGACGACCGGCACAGCTACTCGAAAGAGTTTCTGTACAACAACCTGGCCATTCTGATGGGCGGGCGGGTCGCCGAGGAACTGGTGTTCAAACAAATTACGACCGGGGCTGGCAACGATATCGAACGGGCGACCGATCTGGCCCGGAAGATGGTCTGCGAGTGGGGCATGAGCGATGAACTGGGGCCTCTGACCTTCGGCAAGAAGGACGAAGAGATCTTCCTCGGACGGGAAATCGCCACCCGGCGGGATTACAGCGAGGAAATCGCCCTCAAGATTGATACCGAGGTCAAGCGGCTGGTCACCGAAAACTACGAGCGCGCCAAACGCATGCTGCGCGACAACATGGCCGCCTTGAAGGCGCTGGCGGAAGCGCTCCTCGAGAAAGAAGTGCTGGAAGCCGCTGCGATCGACCAGATCATCCAAGGAGCGCTGTCGCAGGAACCCCAAGGGGTGTCCCCCTGACGCCTGTCCCGCCCGCGGGGATGTTCCCATCTCGCACTGCTCATCCTGCGTGCAACTTTTGCCGGTTCCCGGTGTCTCATAAACCGTAGGCCTGTTGTCGAATGGACCTCTCCGCGATGCCAACCAGATGGAGGACGCGAGCGCATACCTTCCCGTTACAGGAACGGGTGTTGATCATGGGAGTGCTGAACGTCACCCCGGACTCGTTCTCCGATGGCGGGCGCTATCTCGGCGTTGAGGTAGCCGTCGCTCGGGCCGTGGAGATCGAGGCGGAAGGAGCCGATCTGCTGGACCTCGGGGGCGAGTCGTCGCGCCCCGGTTCCCAGCCAGTTCCCGTGGACGTTGAGCTGGCCCGCGTCCTACCGGTGCTCGCAGCCCTGGCCGGCCGGGTCCGGATTCCCATCTCGGTGGATACGACGAAGGCGGAAGTGGCCCGGCGGGCGCTGGACGCCGGAGCGGCGATCATCAACGACGTGAGCGCACTGCGCAATGATCCGGACATGGCCGATGTGGTGGCCAAGGCGCAGGCCGGTCTCGTCCTCATGCACATGCAGGGAACCCCGGCGACGATGCAGCACCATCCGGCGTACACCGCGGTTGTGGAAGAGGTCTGCGACTTCCTCCGGTTGCGGGTGGAAGCGGCTGTGGCGGCTGGCATCGAGGTCGAGCGGATCGCCGTCGATCCCGGGTTCGGCTTTGGAAAAACCTCCGACCACAACCTCGCGCTCCTTGGCGGTCTCCAGACCCTTCGCGTGCTGGACCGCCCGATCGTCATCGGGCCGTCGCGCAAGTCCTTTGTGGGTGGTATTCTGGGGTGTCCGGTGGAGGAGCGCGAGTGGGGGACGGCCGCCGCGGTGGCGGTCGGAGTCTTCCAGGGAGCCCATGTGGTCCGCGTTCATTCCGTTAGGCAGATGAAGGATGTGGCCCGCGTGGCCCAGGCCATTCGGGATCAAATACCGTTATACGTTAATCGTTAAACGTTAAGCGTGAGGGATAGCTTGTTGCCGTGATGAGTTCCCGTTTAACGTATAACGGTTAACGTTTAACGTCTTTACGGAGGAACGAGAGATGCGTCGGCTGTTCGGGACCGATGGGATCAGAGGTGTTGCCAACGTCGAACCGATGACCAGCGAGACGGCCTTAAAACTGGGCCGTGCGGCGGCGCATGTGTTCAAGACCAGGCCGGGTCGCCATCGCATCGTCATCGGAAAGGACACGCGGCTCTCGGGTTACATGATCGAGTCCGCGCTGACGTCAGGCATCTGCTCGATGGGCGTGGACGTCTTGCTGGTCGGCCCTATGCCGACACCCGCCATTGCGTTTTTGGCGAGAAGCTTGCGGGCTGACGCGGGCGTCATGATCTCAGCCTCCCACAACCCCTATGAAGATAACGGGATCAAATTCTTCTCCGGCGACGGGCTGAAGCTTCCCGACGAGGTCGAGCGACAGATCGAGGAACTGGTCGTTTCAGGGAGCATTGATTCCTTGCGCCCGACGGCGTCCGATATCGGGAAGGCCTTCCGGATTGATGACGCGGAAGGGCGCTACATTGAGTTCGTCAAACGGTCCCTGCCCAAGGGGTTTGATCTGGAAGGACTCAAGGTGGTGGTGGACTGCGCACACGGGGCCGCGTACAAGGTTGCGCCCCATATCTACCGGGAACTGGGGGCGCAGGTGACCGTACTGGGCGATAAGCCCGACGGGATGAACATCAACCGCGAGTGTGGGTCGACGTCCCCCTGTATCCTCCAAGAAACTGTCAAGGCGGAGGGCGCCGCGCTTGGCGTCGCGCACGATGGAGATGCGGATCGGGCCGTCTTCGTCTCTGAAGACGGACGTATCGTGGATGGCGATCAGATCCTGGGCGCGCTGGCCCTGAACTTGAAAAAAACCGACCAGTTGGCTCGCAAGACTATGGTCACGACCGTCATGAGCAACCTGGGCTTGGAACAGGCGATGGCCAACGCCGGGATCAAGATGGTCCGGACGGCTGTGGGGGACCGCTACATTCTGGAGCGCATGTTGTCCGACGACTACAACTTCGGCGGAGAGCAGTCGGGGCACATCATCTTCCTCGACCACAACACCACGGGCGACGGGCTCATTTCGACGCTGCAGGTGATGGCCCTGATGCGACGCACGGAAAAGTCGTTGTCCCGGCTGGCCGAGCAGATCCCGCTGTACCCGCAAACGCTGGTGAATGTCCGCGTCCGCGAGAAGAAAGACCTAGCCGGCATTGCGGCCTTCCAGCAGGCCTTGCGCACGCATGATGCCTCATTGAACGGGTGCGGACGCATCCTGGTGCGGTACTCGGGCACGGAGCCGCTGGTGCGTATCATGGTGGAAGCGGAAGACCCTCACCGCGTCCAGGAGATCGCCCAGCATCTGGCCCACGTCCTCCGCACGGAGGTCGGCGAAGCCTGATCCCACCTTTGACACCCTCCGCGCATGCGCGCGCGGCCCGCCCCTTGGCTGTCCTGTCGTGCGTGCTGCTCCTCGGAGTGGTCCTCGGTTCCGGTGTCGCGTACTTCCCCTTTTCCATAGCCAGCCTCGTCGTGTTGATCCTCGGCGGCGTACTGTGGCTGTCCACAGTGGGCCGATGCTCCCCCGCGTTCGGCTGCCTGGTATTCGGGGTCTTGCTGTCCGGCCTGGCGAGCGCCGCGCTGGCGCAGATGAAAGCCGAGCCGCCTGCCTGGATCCGCGCGGCCGGCTCGCACAAGGTCGACGTGATCGGGGTGGTCGAAGAGCCGGTCCGTTTCGGGCCCGATCGCGCTGTGGTCATCGTGTCCGTCCAGCGACTGGCCCTGCCGAATCGGACGGTGCCAGTCAGTGGTCGAATCCGGTTGACGGTCCGCGGCCCGGTCCCGCCCTTAGTCGTCGGCGATGTGATCGAGTTCACAACGCGCCTCCATACACCCAGGGGACTGTGGAACCCTGCCGGCTACGATTACGGCGCGCACCTGCGACGGGCCGGCGTCCACGCGGTCGGAAGCGTCACATTGCATCGTGATGGAACCGGGCTCAGGATTCTGGCGCACGGGTTCTCTTCGTTGATGGCCGCGGTGGATCACGGGCGCGCCCGGATTCGTGACGCAGCACTCCGGACCCTGGAGGATCCGATTGCGGGGATTTACCTGGCTCTGGTGACCGGGGAAAGCGGGTATCTGAGCCAGGACATCCGGGATGCGTTCATGGCGTCCGGCACCACGCACATCCTCTCGATCTCGGGATCGCACTTGGGGCTGATCGGGGTCGTGGTGTTCTGGGGGGTGCACCGGGTGTTGCTGGCGCTCCCGGCGCGGTGGGTGCTGCGCTTGAGCCGGTACACGACGGCGACGCGCGTGGCTGCAGCCGCGACGATCCTGCCAGTCACCGGCTACGCCCTCTTGGGCGGCGCAGAAGTGGCGACGGTCCGGTCGCTGATTATGACCCTTGTCGCCCTCGCCGCCGTGCTGGTAGGCCGGAGCCACAGCATCGGGTACGGCCTCGCGCTGGCGCTCGTGGTTATTGTGGGGTGGGATCCCCTGGCGCCGTTCGACATTTCATTCCAGTTATCGTTCCTCTCGGTGTTGGTCATCGTCATGCTGATGAAGGTCCGTGGTGCGCGTGACAAGGAGACGACTCTCGGTGTTTCCCGAGAACGTAGGATGTGGGCGGCCCTGAAGGCTGGAACGGTAGAGGTCCTGCTCGTGAGCTTGGTCGTCACCCTGGCAACCGCTCCCCTCGTGGCGACCTATTTCAATCAACTGGCGTGGGTCGGAGGGCTGTCGAATCTGCTGGTCGTTCCGCTTGTCGGGTTCGTCGTGCTGCCTGTCGGGCTGCTGGTGTGTCTGGCGACCCTGTTGAGCGGAGGAGGGGAGTTGGTCGGCGCCGCCGTGGTGCGTCCCCTGCTGGAGGTGTTCGTGTGGATCGTGCAGATGTTCGCGGCTGTGCCTGGCGCTGAGCTCAGGGTCGCTTCGCCGCCGCTCTGGCAAATAGCCGGATTCTTTCTGCTGCTCGGGGCCGCCTTGCTCTGTTGGCGGCGTGGGGCCGGTCGTCTCGCCGGAGCGTTGGCTGGGGGGATGTTGGTGCTCTGGGTCTGGTCGCCGCGTGATCTGCCGGCTGCGGGGTCGTTCCGGGTCACGTTCCTCGACGTAGGGCAGGGGGATGCTGCCTTGATCGAAACGGCGGATGGCCGCGCCATGCTCATTGATGGAGGGGGTGCAACCGATGCCTCTGATGCGGGACGCATGGTGATCGCGCCGGTGCTCTGGGATCGAGGCATTCGGCGGCTTGATGTGGTCGTGGCCACACACCCTCAGCTGGATCACGTCGGCGGCCTGGCCTTCGTTCTGAGCAAGTTCGACGTGGGGCAGTTCTGGACGAACGGTGTGGTACGCGAAGCCGCCTTCCTTCATCGACTCGATCGCATCGTGACCCAACGCCAAGTGCCAGTCCGGGCCGTCTCTGCTGCCAACGGGGCCCAGTCGCTTGGGAGCTGTCAGGTTCGCGTGCTCAATCCGGATGCATCCGAGGGAATTGGCACAGCAAGGGCTGAGGGAACACACTTGAACAATCAATCGGTCGTCGTGCGTTTAGTCTGCGGGTCAGTCGCCTTTCTCTTCACCGGCGATATCGAATCGGAAGCCGAGAGCAGGCTGACCCAGCGATCTGAACGGCTGGAGACGGCTGTGCTGAAGGTCCCCCATCATGGGGCCAAGGGATCCCTGTACGAGCCGTTCCTCCGGGCCGTGCATCCACAGGTGGCAGTGGTTTCAGTCGGCCATGCGAATGCCTATGGGCACCCATCTCCCGCCATGATGGAAGTCTACGCCCGGCTTGGCATCCCGTTGCTCCGCACCGATCGACATGGAGCCGTCTCAGTCATCGCCACCCCATCAGGCCTCCAGGTGAACTGCCAGTCAGGTCGTCAGTTCAAGAAGATTGCCTTGGGGGGGAGAGGAGACGGAAGGGGGGAGGAACGCGAAGCGCAAAACTTCAAACGTTGGTTGGGCTCATCGGCAAGCTGCGATATCTCCTCATTTTTCTAGGCGTTTGTTGACACTCTGGGTGTTAAATGATATAGTGCGACCGGGATATAAGGGTTTACCTTAGATAATAGGGGTTAGCCTAGAAAAAACATTGCATTACGAAGACTACTGGGGACTCAAAAAGGGCCCCTTCGAAAACGTTCCCGACCCCCGTTTCTATTTCCCATCCGCTCGGCATGAGGAGGGGCTCCAGCGCCTCCTTTACGGGATAGAGTCGCGGAAAGGGGCGATTATGTTGACAGGGGAGATTGGCTGCGGGAAAACCCTGTTGAGCCGTACCTTGGTCCAACACCTCTCCCACGAACGTTATGATTTGGCGCTGATCGCCAATCCCAGCTTTGAAGCCACTGACTTCATGAAGGAAATCCTGTATCAGCTCGGTGTCAATCAGACTGGATCCAAGCTGGACATCGTCCATGCCCTAAATGATCACCTGCTGAATAACATGAACAAGGGCAGGGACACCGTGCTGATCGTGGACGAGGCTCAAGCCATTCAGGATGTCGCAATTTTTGAAGAATTGCGACTGCTTTTGAATTTTCAGCTCAATGATCGCTTCCTGCTCACCTTTATCCTGCTGGGGCAGCCGGAGTTGAGTACCAAGGTCGAGGCTTTCGTACAACTATCTCAACGGATTGTGATACGCTATCACCTGACGCCGTTCTCTCCCGAAGAAGTAGCTGACTATATCGATTTCCGGATGCAGGCAGCGGGGGCCTCTCGGGTGGTCTTTGTGCCGGAGGCCATGCAGGCGATCTATGAAGCCAGCGACGGGGTCCCGCGGAGAATCAATACGATCGCGGATCTGGCGCTGTTGATCGGGTTCATGGAACGGCACAAACAGATCGGGCCTGAAGTGGTGAAAAAAGCGTTCAAGGAAGCGCAGTAAGCAATCATGGCGCGTCTCAATGAACTCGTGCGGAATGAAGGCTCATCCCAAGAGGGAGGAGCCGGCCCGCGCCCTCAAGGCGAACCGAACAAAGCCTCATTCAAACACGTCGATACGACCGCTGCCCAGGTCTCCGTGGAGCGGCAGGCCCAGCTGGTTCTGGATGCGGATCTATGGCATGCCCAGGCAGAGATGGAATTGCCTCCTATCCTCGGCGCTGTCCGCTCGGGCCAGACGTTCTCGCTGGGTAGCGTCACCCAAGTCGTAGACGGGTTCGTCAATTCACTCGCTCAAGGCGACCGGCTGCTGGTCCAAGCCATCTCCGGCGAGCGGGGCGGCCTGGTCGTCACGAATTTGATCAACACGGCTATCATCGCGATCAAGATCGGGATGGGGCTGCAGTATTCGCGGCCGGATCTCATGCGGTTGGGAGTCGCGGCGATCCTCCATGATGTCGGAATGTGTCTGATCCCCGAGGAGATTCTGAACAAGCCGGGCCCGCTGAGCTCCGAGGAACGGACCCTCATCAAACGACACCCCGAGTTGGGCGCCCAGGCGATCCGAGGGCTGTGCCCAGACGCCAACTGGATCGCAGAGGTTGTGATTCAGGAGCACGAACGGGTGGGCGGGCAGGGGTATCCGCGCGGGCTCAAGGGTGAGGAGATTCATGAGTTCGCGCAGGTCATCGGACTCGCCGACACCTTCGAGGCACTCCTCCACACACGTCCGTACCGGAAGCGTTTCCTCCCGCATGAAGCGGTCAGGGAGTTGGTGACGAAGGAAAAAACGTCGTTCTCGACGAGGACGTTGAAGTGCTTGATCCAGCAGTTCTCCGTGTTCCCGTTGGGCACGCACGTCCGGTTGAATACGGGGGAGACTGCGGAAGTCGTCGAGTTGAACCCGCAGTATCCGCTCAGGCCGGTCGTGAAGGTGCACAAGGAGGCACATGGTCTCTCGCCGAAAGAGACACGGACGCTTGATCTCAGCAAGTCGTCGTTGGTCCACGTCACGGAGGTAGTCCAGGACGATCAGTGAGAATGGCGTTGGCAGGGTGCCGCAGAGTACTCGCTTCCGTCTCCAGAGCCGCCGGCTTGTTCTGCACGCTCTTCGTGGTGCTGGGTATGTCGTTCGCGTGCACGCCGGTCCCGTACAACACGACCAGCGATTCCCCCTTTGCCCGTCCGGTCAAGCCGGACGATCTGTACATTGAAGAGACCTCTGACCAGGGACTGCCCAAAATAGAACCTGGGGACAGCTTGGAAGTGGTGGTGCGGCGGGGCGCGGGGGAGGAGCGCTCGCTCGTAACGGTTCGGGATAATGGCCGGGTCTATGTGGGCTCGCTCGACATCGATGTGAAGAACCTGACGGTCCCTGAAGCCGAAACTCGGATCACCGAGCAAGCGGCGACGATCATCCGCAATCCCCGCGTTGAGGTCTCGATCAAACAGAAAAGACTTCTGCTTCGCAAGCAGAGAGTCTTTTTGCTGGGAGGGGGGGTCGGGTCACCGGCGACCGGCGCTTTCTTAGCGGCAGGCGCGGCGAAGATGGCGGAGCTGGACAGAAAGACGACGGTGGGCCAACTCCTCGCGCAGGTA